>DASVEV010000099.1:0-2388 GCA_036380415.1 Nitrososphaeraceae archaeon | reverse complement strand
TTACCTATTTAAATAACCCAAAAAATAATCCTTCATCTGGACTTTTCTTATCATTTGTTGTATTTACACTACTATTCATTTTTTCTTGAATAGTAGGAATTTCCGGATTAGGATTTTGTTGAGATAAAGAGTCATTATTTTTTGTAATACCAATGATATTTTCACAATCATTTTCTGGAGTTGTATCTTTTTGTCTAATGTTAAAATCTGTTATTGTGTCTGTAGCTGTTCCACAGATGAATATATCTTTATTGGGACCACCAGTAATGGTTTCGTTGCCTGGACCTCCTACTAGTGTATCGTTTCCTCTATCACCAAATAACATATCATTTCCTTTTGCTCCTTCTATATGGTCATTCCCACTTCCACCTCGTAGCCAATCTCTTCCTTCATTTCCGTAAATTGTATCATTTTCATCACCACCACTAATGTCGTCTCCTGCTTCTTTGCCATATATTGTATCATTTCCTTTCAATCCTTTGATAGTATCTTGATTTATTGTACCCGTAATGTTATCTGCATTTTCAGTTCCATTAATATCATCCGCCCATGCTCTTGTTATAACAGTATTTCTTTCTTGATTGAGATCAATATGTATAAACATAACAAAAAATGAAGCAGCTATACAAAGTAAAGAAAAATAAGGAAAGAATTTTTTTGAAGTATCTGAATTATTATTGGTTAATAAAAACAATTTATTACTCGAAAATTTCGTAGTATTACAATTAAGAATTTTTCTTTTAATTTTCATCTTTTTTTAGTATAGTAAAAACTAAAAAATCGATTTAAAAGAGTATTGCAAGATAATTCCATAAAATTGATATAGTATTAAATTTATGAAGCATTAGCAATCTTTCTTTACTATGCATATAATAACCGTTTATAATTTATACTAGTTTTTAAAATTCTAAAAAAGATATATTCGAGAATGAAATTTATTTCCTATTAAATGGTATGTTTTGAATGGAAAGTTTGGATGATAAAGTAAAATCTAAATTGTGCCTAAATAAATATATAAATCAATTTCTCATTATTTATTCAATATAATGTTATTCCTTAGGTCGAAATGAGATATCTTTATCCTACTCATTTGCAACTTCCATTTAATGGTTTAGTGGATCACAAATGAATTATTTCACTATTTGTTGTAAGAACTGATGACGTCATTGGTAGGGATTGTACTTTAAACTTTTTTCCATTAGATTTTCATTTTTTCGAATTTTATATCAGGAAAAATCAGCGCAGTTTTATCTCCCAATCTTCTCTTAATCCTGATATATCCCACTACATTGTTAAGCATTTTAACTTGTCTATTTAACTCCTCTTTATTATTAATATAGGTAGAAGTTATTGGACGGATAATACAATCGATAACGAATTTATTTATTTCTTCCTCACTTAGAAATGGTTTTAGTTTATCAACATATTTTTCTATTATGGAATCTATGATAGCAGCATTATCTTTAAAGAAATTATTAAATATTGGTTTGTCATCGATGTTGAAATGGGTAGGATAATTTGGATTTAAAGGAGTACAAAATCTTGTTCTAATAGCTGTTGTAGGATCTGGAGTAGGATATTTTCCTTGTGATATGCCAATGTAATATAAAGAAGATTCAACTATTATAGACATTCCGGAATGTAAATTAAAATTGTGCCTATTACCACTAGTCCTTCTAGTAAATCCCCGTCCGCATGCTATGCATACACATTTTTGTTTGCTTATCATTAGTTACAATAACAATACTGTTGTTAAGCTTAATAAAAATGACAAAAAAAGTTCAGGTTGTTAGTGCTATACAGTGCTCTACAGTGTACTTCTTTCTGATGGTCTCATAATTCCTTTGCTGAAATAGAGAAAACAGCCTCCGCAGTGTCTGTAGTACCAACATTTACAATAAATGTAAAATTGTTCTCTTCCAAGTAATAATCACTAGGATTTAGGTTACTGTTTTAGTAGGATTCAAATTACCTAATTTACCTTTAGAACCTTCATCTACAATTGTAAATGAGAAATTATCTCCATTTGCATAATTTGCATTAATTTGACGTTCAACTTCTAGGGCTATTTTATACAGTAATCAAAAAAGACCATAATCGTATTCTTTTTCATAAGAAAATCGTCATCTATCTTATCTATCATATATACCGGGTTTGATACAAATAGAATCTTTCATTTACTATATCTACAATTTGAGATATAGAATTATATCAAGAGGTTTTTTGATTTATGACTGTCTTGTCCTCATACCTAGAACAGCTATGACTACTCCAGTAATTATTAACATTATTTGGCCAATCAACGATAAATTACTTCCTTTAGTAAACGCATAACCATCAACTAATATGTCAGAGTTTCCTAAATTGTTAATTTCTATAAAATACTCT
>DASVEV010000098.1:0-4281 GCA_036380415.1 Nitrososphaeraceae archaeon | reverse complement strand
ACAAGGTAGGAATTTAATATCAAAAGTATTTAAAATTATCAAAACAACCCTAAGGAAATGGTACTGGAAGTATAAATGGAACATCATCGTTATCGTGATCATTATCCTTTTCCTTTTCTTCTTTTTCTCCACCATTATTATTATCATTATCATTATCATTATTATTATCATTATCATTATCATTATCATCGTTATCACCATTACTATCGCTACTGCCTAGCGCAATGTGATTGTAAGATAAGATATCAATACTTACTAATAGTAGAATACTTAGCAAAAATACACAGTATTTTTTCTTGTAAGCAATGTTCAATAGAAATGTATATAATTTTGAATATATTAGTATTAAGTTCATTATGTATAGATCTCTCTTTCTATCTTTAGTAGGGAACTAAATTCGTGCATATTTTACTATAACATAAATCATTTTTCTTTTCACTTAAATCAATTCCAACATGCCATGTTCCTCTTTCATATTTGTACGAGGGGTTTTTCAAGGAGATTCCAGTATTACCAATTTACATTCAAGTATTTTTCTCAAGTAATAAAAAGTCAACTGGACCGAATAACTCCCTAATGGTGGGGAAATCTAATCGTGAGATACTCCTCGATTTTTAAACTCGGATTAAAAAATCTAATCTTTTTTACTTCAAGATAGTTTCTATCTTTTTTATAATATCTAATACAATTTTCATTATTTTTTTTTACTGTTGTTCTATCAAATAATTTTACAAAACATAAAAGAATGAAAATCCCCCAATATTGGCTCAATTGTATTTACGTTAGAGTTAATTTTTAATCTATTACCAATAGAATAGGATTCTTATTTTTATTTATTCAATTACAACTTGAGAAAACTCAAATATACCAACAAAACATTCTATCAAGTTATAGTTCAGTCGAGTTGATTTTTATAAAATTTCTAAAATTATACTCTTCGCTATTACCGTTATTTGTAATGTTCAATATATTATTTTCGGGGGAAAATTTATCTAGTCCTTTTATTTCCAATTCGGTTTCAAATTTTTTTAGCACAGAAAAAATAACTTTATAGTCTGTTTTACTCATATTTCGAATTGCTGCTCCTTCCCCAACCGTGGTACCTATAGGAGAATAAATAGTACCACCAACCATTCCAGGACCAAAGGATTTTCCAGGGGCTCCCAAATTTAGTAATACTCCCCCTGACATGTACAGACCTGAATTATATCCTGCTCCAAACGTTATCAAACTTCCGCCTCTAGCCTGACCCATAGCTCTTTCCATGCATCCTTTTCTGACTAGAATATCCACACCATTACTATCTTCAGTAGCTTGATTGTTTTGTCCTGCAAGCTCTGTAGCCAAACCATCAACTACAATTTTACCACTATAACCTTTATCAGCCAATCCATTTTCAGCATGACCTTTTACTGTCCAAGTTCCATTAAAATTACAACCAGCTGCAAAAAAATTTCCAACACTCCCCTCTACTACTAGATCAAGTTTTACTGGTTCTCTGAAACTGAGAATTCCAATTCTATAAAGGGCTTTAGGATTTTTTATCGTAATTTTATTTTCGCCTTCGATTATTTTCCTTTTTAGTATTGAATTTACTGCTCTTTCATATAACAATGGTGAACTGATAATATCCCTGAATTTTTCTAAAGAAGCCTTTTTTAGTCCTTTAGGAAGATTTATTCTATATTTTTCATATAATATAAAATCGAGTCGTTCAAATTGCTCATCTAGATTTGATGTATTAGAACCTATAGAATCAGCAATTGATCTTATTTCATCAATATCTAGAATATACACTATTTATCTCCAATATTTAGCAAAGTTATAGATATATCTTTTATTCTATCAAACTACATTGATATAACCATCTATACTTAATTATCTTGTAAAATTCTTTCTTTTTTATCCTAACTCATTTGCTGCTAGAGAGAATAAATTTTGATTCCATATAAAAAAAGATGAAAACATTAGATATCAGACCATTTGCATAATTTTTTAACTTATAAAATAAATTGTGATATGTTTCTACATAAATAAACAATATTTTAAAGGTCTACCATAATTTTTATATATTTTAACAAACTGTTTAAAGACTCCTATAGTAATCACAATAAAATAATTTATCCATATGAATAAATATTTAGAACATATCACAATACATTATAAAAAAACTGGACATAGTACAAGATCTTATATAAACTTACAGAGTAATGTTAAAGACATTAATTAAACAAGAATCTTCAGAACAGCAAATTTACCCCTTAATCACAAGTCTATTTTCTCAAGAGAAGGAATAGAATCTTTGTATCCTTTGTATGGACAAGTATTGTATATAGGTATCTACTCTTTAAATTTATAAGGAATCAAAACATAGGATTTTAAAACACACAGTAAAATTCAATTTATTGTCTCAAAAAAAATTTTAAAATAAAGTACCTCAGTTAATTAGGTATGGATCTGATTTTCATCTCGTTGTAAAACATTTTAGGTATTCCAGGCTCTGGAGTTTCTACATAAAATGTTGCTCCTACTGAATCCAAAGCAGACAAATCAGTAGCCATAGCCCAGAAAGATGGATAGTCATTATTGCCTGGATTATAGCCGAAAATACCTTTTCTTGCTCCAAATTTATCTCTTACCAAGGCAAGAGAATCTGGTGTAGAAACTATATATGTAAATGGACCATCTGCCTTTTTTATTAATTCATAATTTGCCTTTTCTAGATCACCATGCCTCAAAAGCTGATCTGCAATAAATACGGCAATCACCTCCGAATCACATCTAGTAAATAAACGATATCCTTGAAGTTCTAGTAAAGACCTTAATTTGGCATAGTTAGTTATTTCCCCATTATGTACCACTGCTATATCAGGCATCACTATAGTACTGAATGGATGTGCATTATCTGGAGTAACTCTACTACTCGTTGCTATTCTCAAATGCCCTATTCCATGGGTTCCCTGAATTGATCTTATTTTATACTTGGATTCAAGGTCTCTTACAAGCCCAATATCTTTTAGTAGGTTCATTTTTTTTGAAAAACTTGCGATTACTATATTTGGATCTTGAGTTAAGTCATACAAAGTTTTATCCAATCTCTCTGGAGGTACTTTTTCTGTGAATGTATTGTATACACCGTCATTTTTTCTAAAATAATCTATTCTGTAAAACTCTTTTGTTGATCCATTATTAAAGATAGCCACACCTGTACTATCCTGAGCCCTTATCTGCTGGCTTTCCATCATTTTATAGAGAAGACACCCAATGGGAAAGTCCTTTTTACGATTTTCTAGCATCACAGCACATATTCCACACATATTTTAGTCCCTTACCATAGATCGAAGAACTTCTTGAGTTTCTAAAGAATTGAGTTTTATTCCCGTTTCACTAACGTACTCGTTAATAACCTCTTCTATCATCTCGATATAAGTTCTATCTATTCCTTCAATTGGAATGTCACCTTGTATGCTTGCCTGTATACTTGATGTACGCAAATCAGAAGGAGATAGATTATGAAAATCACTGTATCCTAAAGCAGCAGGAATTCCTTTAATTTCACCCTTTGTTCCTATCATATGACGATATACATTCTCTGCAATAGAACTGACGTCAGCAGGTTTTTCAGAATACATGTGAGAATGTGCTATCAACATACTTGTAGAGTATCCTACGACATTTGCTCCAAGTGCTGCTGCTTTTACGATCTTGCCTGCACTGTTCACATCACCTGCAACTACCAATATGGCATTATCATCTTCATCATCATCATCATCATTATCATTTTTTTCTGCTCTTCCTATGTAATAGTCGTTTATAGCATTCCTTGCATCATAAATCACTGCTATTGCATGTTTTCCTCTGTATCTATTATTTTGTTTTGTTACCTTTTCGGTATCAACTATTATTCCATCAGCTCCCTCTTCTAGTATTGTTTTAATATACAAAGGAAAAACATCACTCACATCTACCAATATTGGTCCATCAAATTCTTTTCTACAATTCTGGAGCATCTTCAAAGAGGATTCATCTTTATATTCTAAAACTAGCCCTTCTGAAGAAGATTTTTTATAATCTTCCAAACTATCTTTTATATAAAATGGTACTTTTTTGAATAATGGATATTTTCTTTTATCTTCCTTCATATTTATTTCGATTTCTGAAATCAACCCTATTACATTTCCTTGTTCAGCAAGCCGGTTTAATGCTACATGCACAGATTCTAAAGAACTATACTCAAGAACAATATTTCCATATATTATAAAAGGTATATTCAAAGTAACT
>DASVEV010000097.1:0-2729 GCA_036380415.1 Nitrososphaeraceae archaeon | reverse complement strand
AAGCACAGTAACCAAATTCATCTATTCTAGTATTACAAAAATTGCAATACCCAAATAGATTATAATTCACATCACTAGCATATTTTCCAAAATTCTTAAAATGATCATCTAATTCTTCTGAAACATTCTCAATAGAAATAGCATAAGAATTATCTTCATATCTCATAATGGTTAAGTATAGTTAACATAATAAAAAACTATTATAATTATTATATGTTAAATGTTGCTTAACAATAAGATAAATTGTGTCAAATTATTATATACTTTGTAGAACATATTAACCTACAGAAGTAGGGATGTAAATCCTAAAAACTGTATAGATGTTAGATATATGTGTTAAACATTATCTTAGCATCTATTACTTAACAACATCATTTCTTTTGAATTGATGTATCCCCATTGATTTACATTAACGACAAAACCATTGATGACCAAACCATGAAAAACACTTATCTTACCATTTCGTCATAGCTTTCTAGACAGATTGTTCATTAGATGGTTTATGGTTTTTTTATCTAAAGAAAAATATCTCAAATTATTAGCTATTATATATGTAGTCTATAAAAATGATAAAAAAATTTACTACAACAATCCCAAAGATATTTTATGAAATGAAAATGATTGAATTCCTTATTCCAATGATAAAAAATATAATTTTTCAAAAAAATAACAACGATAAGAAATGTTGAAGTAAAATGTAATATTCATAATTACAAATGAGAAATAAATCAATTTTAATCACATTATTTTTAATACATCCTTTACAAGGATCTTTCGCACAGATAAATAATACATCAATTGACCAATTAGAAAATACAACAACTACTATTACTACGGAGGATTCAATTGTAGAAGATAAATTAGAACAAGTTCAAAATCATTATAATGATGCTGCAAATATTATGGAAGATTTAGTAGCAAAAGAAGAACCAAAGAAAAGTAGTGTGTGATTGAATATATAGTTAGTCAAAAAGATTTCTTCAATCGATTATTATCTTGATCTTCTTAAATAGTATATCTTACAAAATATTTTGATAGAGATATCTAATGTTATAATAACAACTATTTTTATATAAAATAGAATTTAAAAGAATGACAATTGATATACAATAGATTATCTTTAGTATTGATAACAACAGGATTTCTTACCTTAATACTTATTCTAACAACGTTCAGTGTTTCAACGTTTGCATTATCTAATGGCACAAGTCAAACTGAACAGAATATAGTAAAAGAAACAAATCAGACGTTGATAAGTCCATCTTCCAACGAGACCGGTCAGGCAATCCCGATACAAAAAAATGCTACTGATCTTGGAGGCAACATCACTAAAGGAGCAAAGAACTTGGTTGCAAAGATTGGTGAAGGAATAGAGAATTTATCCAAGTAAATTCAATTTTATCTTAAATTATTTTTTACTGACAAGATATTACTTATAGAGTAATTATTTCTGTAAGAAAATAAGATTCACGAGAAGTTTAACTCAGGAAGATGTTAATTTTTTAATTTTTCCTCTTACTTTGCCATTTGGATTGTCCTCTGTTACTATATCTACATAGGCTTCTCCTTTCTCTATTTTTTTGATTAATTCTTGGGTATTCTTTCCCTTTAGCGGACCTTTTAGTTGTTGTGAATTTATATTTCCTTCACATAGGTTGCCCATAACTTCAGAGGATGGAGTTTCAGATTTATACAACTCAGCTACTATATCTGCTTTTTCAACTGGTTTTCCTATATCAATATGAACTTCTTTTATTTTATCCGTATCTGTAACTTTAACAGAATATTTTAAATCCTCCTTTTCCTCCCTTGATTGAAAGGTTGCTAAAGCCGTATCCAATGTATCTACCACTGGAACTTCCTCTCTTCCAGTAAGTATTGCAGCAAAATCTACATTTTCCTTTTCCTTGGGATTTTCTTTTTTATCGGTAGGAAAATTCATTGTAGTTAAAATTATATAACATTTCTTATAATAGTTTCAGAAGTTGATTACTAATCAAATTTTAGAATTCTGGAAGTATAATATTCTTCTATCATACAACTACATCTAATTAATGTAAAGAAATCTATCTAGAAGAATGTGCCAAAGCAGGAAAAAAAGCAAGTTAAGATAATCAAAAAAATAGTAGTAATTTAAATTTTAATTATTAAAAGTCAATTATTTATTTAGTATTTCTTATCTCCCATCATCATTTTATTGTCGTGACCATAATTGTCACCTTTTTCATTGCCATATTTCATTTTATCATGCTCATCACACCATGTAATTTCTTTCTTCTTCAAAACTTCTCCATTGCCTGGATCTACTATGACTATATATTTTTTCATATCATCATCATCTATAACCATTATATTGTAGACTAGATAGTTTTGTACATGAGTTAATTCTGCTTCCTTGACTGTAGAATTTAATCCAACATTTACTAGCGCTGCTTTTATTGCATCTATCATGTTAACATTTACTTTTGATTTGAAGGCTTCTCCTATAGTCGATTCTACATCAATTGTTCCAGTCCAATTCATCATCTCTGGTTCAGATTGATTTGTTGACATTGTCATTATTGAAATATTCTTATCTTCTTCCATAACTGGTGGATTTTCTGGATCCATTTGAGCAAATACATTTCCTATATTGCTACTACTATTGCTGATACCTAACAAACCTATTGCTAAAATAGCAATCAAGGTTGTAATTGTTAAAACTATTTTCATTGATAAAGTTAGCGTAT
>DASVEV010000096.1:0-2855 GCA_036380415.1 Nitrososphaeraceae archaeon | reverse complement strand
ACACCTACGAAAGATCCCATGGAAATAGGAAAAAATTTCTTAGATCAGATATGGGGACAAGTAACAAACCTCTTTAAATAATTTTTTTATGATATTAATTTAGCATATATCCTTGAATCAAAATATAAAAATTGCAAAACAGTTTCATGAAACCACAAAACACTCTCCTGTAACTATCTATTTTAACCGTCATTATCTAGATTGGGAAAATAAACCGTTTCCCTTTAAACTATATTTAAATAAACCTAAAGTAAATTTACCATCTACATTTCCATATCCAATTGAAGATTCTATCGAATGTTTGAAACAACAAACAAATTTGAATCTAAATGAAGAGAAACAAATAGATCTAAAAACTTTATCTCAGATACTTTTTTTTTCTGCAGGAATTACACGAAAAATAAAATTAAATGATAATGTATATTATATGAGGGCAGCCTCGGCTACAGGTGCTTTATACCCAATTGAAATTTATTTAATTTGTCAAAATCTCCAAAATCTAGATGCAGGTGTGTATCACTTTTGTCCAGGAGATTTTACATTAACTCAGTTAAGAAAAGGCGATTTTAGATCACTACTATTCACAGCCACTGGAAATAACAAGAAAGTATTTCAAGCTCCAATTACCTTAATTTTTACGTCAATATCTTGGAGAAACTCATGGAAATATCAAGCACGTTCATATCGACACTGGTTTTGGGATGCAGGTGTAATTCTCGCTAACTTTTTGGCTTTATGTAACAATAATCATTTATCATCCGAAATTATTTTAGGATATCAAGATAAACTCATTAATAATTTACTAGGATTACAGGATCAAAAAGAAGTAGCTATTGCATTAGCTTCAATTGGAAGCGGTTGCAATTCTGATTATTATAATCAATTGAATTCCAGTGAACTTTCAGCTCTTAATTGTGAAACTAAACCCATTTCAAAATATGAAGAAACGGTTTATCCAGAAATATGGAAAATACATGAATCTTCTTATCTCAGTACCATGACAGAAATAACAAATTGGACTTTGAAAAATAAAGATGATAGAAATTTACACAACACAGGAAAAGTTCCTTATGATAAAATTAGTATTATTAACACTACTAATATTGGGAACCTAATTTTACAACGTGGATCAACAAGAAGATTTTCAAAAAAACCCATAACCCTGAGCCAACTACAAACTATTTTATATCTTTCTAGTATCAGTGTACCTTTTGATTTTATTACCAATGAACAAAGCCTGATTGATATTTACTTTATAGCAAATTCTGTCACGAATTTACAATCTGGTATGTATTATTACAATAAATTAGAAAATAATATCGAACAACTCAAAGAAGGTGATTTTAGGGAACAATCAGGACATTTATGTCTAGATCAAAAGTTATTTAGTGATGCGAGTGTAGTATTTTTTCTTTTATCAAGTATGGATAAGATATTAAAATACTTAGGAAATAGAGGTTATCGAGCTATACAACTAGAAGGAGGAATATGTGCTGGAAAAGTATACCTTACTTCATATTCTCAAGGATTGGGCGCTTCCGGTTCAACCTTTTATGATGATGAAGTAACAGAAACTTTTCTTCCTCACTCATACCAAAAAAGTACAATAATAGCTATAGGTCTAGGTATTCCTGCTTATGTATCTAAACCTGGAAAGATATATACTAATGTGTTAAACAAAGAAGACTATTCTAAAAAATTTAATTATTAACAACAGTAATAACAAAGAATAAAATAATGACGAAATTAAAGTTTGGATTGACAATCCCACAAGGCTGGTGGTCAGATCTACCGTTAAATGATCCTATAAAACAATATGAATTTTCTAAAAAAATTTCAAGATCAGCAGATAGACTAAATTTCTATGGTTTATATGCCTATGATCATTTTATTCCACATCATGAATATAACATAAATAATAGTTTTTTTGAATGTTTCACACTGTTATCGTCAATTTCTTCTATTACCAAAAAAATTAGATTGGGACAAATTGTTACTTGTAATTCTTACCGTAATCCTGCATTATTAGCAAAGATCCTTTCAACTCTGGATGTTATTTCCAAAGGACGTGTTGAATTGGGAATAGGAGCTGGTTGGTATCAAAATGAATATTCCTCATATGGATATAACTTTCCTTCTAACGTGGAAAGAATCAAACAACTGGATGAATCCATATCCATAATAAAGGCAATGTGGAAATATGAAAGAGCCTCATTTCAAGGTAATTATTTTTCAATTAATGAAGCTATTTGCAAGCCTCACCCTATACAAAAACCTCATCCTCGAATCATTGTAGGTGGAACCGGAGAAAAATACCTCTTGAAAATAGTAGCGAAGCATGCTGATACATATAATAATCCGTTTGGTAGTCCACTCGAGATAAGAAAAAAACTTACAGTTTTAAAAGAACATTGTAATGATTTGAGAAAAAGTTATAACGATATTGAGTTATCTGTATTGCTTCCTTGTATTATTCAAGAATCGGAAAAAGATGTTCTAATGAGAATAAATAGATGGAAGAAAAAAAATGAAAATATTTCTGCTTTTTTGGAAAGAAAAAGCGGAGGTTATACAATTGGAACACCCGAAAAAATTTTGTTAGGACTTCAACAATATATTGATTTAGGGATAACACATTTTATTCTAAATTTTATAGGTATAGAAGAGGATATGCTGCATTTATTTGATTCCAGAGTTATCAAGAAATTATGAAGTTGATAATCATTATTGATTAGCATCAATGATTAATTCACATTCATTCTAAATCTCATATAATAACTATAAATATTATATAATATTAAGTAAATAGTTAGATCTTGTTATAATAATTATATATTTAGCAATAGTTTTTACAA
>DASVEV010000095.1:0-4320 GCA_036380415.1 Nitrososphaeraceae archaeon | reverse complement strand
CCTTAAAATCAGTAGTTTTGGGAAAGTAGAATAATAAACAATCACCAATATTTTTGATAACTTTTCCGTTATAACTTTTAACATATTCTGATATTGAATTTATAAATGTAGAATAATATTTTCTAATTGATTCTAAATTAGATATTGTAATGGTATTTTTAGTTGAATCTACCAAATCAATAAAACCTACACAACTCTTTATTGAATCGCCAGAAAATCTAATACCTTTAGAAGAAAAATTTTTCAATGGTATTTATTAGATCAGATTGGTATTATATAGGACATTTGGTAGGAAAAAATTTATTCAAATGTCTTGATTTTTAAAACTTAAGATTTATCCAAATACTAATCCTATTATCTAATTTTATCTATCTATTTTGGTAATAATATTTGTTTTGTCCAGTCATATTCTTGTTGTTCAGATAAAAGGTTAGAGTATGACAATTATCAGATATTCCCACATTTATAAATCCTCGTGGTACAGCACCCAATAGCGGAATTAATCCATCGCCTTGTCCAAAAATTATATAATCATTTCCCGTAGTGGAAGAGTTGCCATAATGCTTGATGATAATTAGAATCATAATAAATTCGATAAAAACTAATTTTTCGGCGCCTAAAAAGTATGTTTTAATTATGATACTTTTTTAAAGTCAATCTATTATCTATTTTTTATTTATTCGTTAATACATTCATTTTTTGAACCAGATCATCGGTTTTGATTGGTTTCTGAATAAAATATTCGTCACCGAGTTTTTCACCTAACATATATCGTGTTTTTCTGAATTCTTCATAAAACAATTCACTTGCGGTCAAAAAGCAGATTATGACGTTTGGATCTTTCTCCTTTATCTTATTATATAATTCAAATCCGTCAATTTTTGGCATTTTAATATCTAGAATCACTAAATCATAAAAATTGCTCTTGTAAGAGTTTAACGCCAACATAGAGTCGTTAAAGGAATCTATGCTATATCCATAATTTTCCAATGCATTTTCTAATGCATAAGTTATATCCGCCTCGTTATCTACTACAAGGATTTTTTTTAAGGTTGTCATTTTATATTCATTTTTCAGATTCCTCTATTTTGTCAGATTTTACTATAGACAAAGTAAAATAAAAAGTAGATCCACCTTCAGGATTGCCCTCTGCCCATATTCTACCGCCATGAGCTTCTGTTATATTCTTGGAAATATATAATCCCAATCCGGTACCCTGTTCAGATTTGGTCGCAAATTTTGTGAATAATCGTGGTAATATATCAGGATTTATACCAGTGCCACTGTCTTTTATGCTCACAATAACTTCATCATCTTTTTGCTTTTTTGCAGCAATAATTATGTTTCCTTCTTTAGTAAATTTAAGAGCATTATCAAGAAGATTAGAAAGTAACTGATTTAATCTCCCTTTATCTGCGTTAACAAGAATAATGTCTTTGCTTGGCTCATACACTATTCTAACCTGAATACTCCCATATCTTTTTTCGTTTATAATTTTTTTAAAATCATTTACGACGTTTCTTATAATTTCATTTAACTCAATCATTTCTTTATTCAATTTAAGGGTTTGACTTTCTATCTTTGTTACATCTAGTATATCTTCTGTAATTCGATATAACCTGTAACAATTTCTAAGAATGACTTCAAGGAATTCTTGTTTTTTTTCGTTTTCTTTTGATGGATTCTTTTTTTGGGTTTTATTTTCTTTCTTGATTTTACTATAAAGTGTTTCTGTAAGGGTAATAATAGGCATCATTGGAGTTCGGAGTTCATGAGCTGTTATATTAACAAATTCCATCTGGCTTTTACTTTGAAGACTTAATTTTTCATTAACTGAAAGAAGGTTCTTGTTAGATTCTTTTAATGCTTCTTCCTTATCTTTTAATTCTACTACTCCTTTTTTTAATTTTTGTGTTCTTTCATCTACAAGGTCATTTAGATGATTATTTGTGTAAAGTATATTTTGTCTCATATTATCAAATTGATTAGATAATTCTTTGATCTCCTCGCTACGACCTATAATGCTAATAGACTTATCAAACTTTCCTTGACTAATATTCTTTGATGCAGCCATTAATTTCTGGATGGGATTTGAAATTGATTTACCAATGATCAAGGATGCAATTATCACCAAAATACCTACCAAAATACCATTAATAATAGTCACATATTTTAGATTCTCAAGAGGAGTAAAAGCCTCTAATTTATCTATCTTTGTAACTAGACCCCAATCAACACCTTCTAGATATCTAGTTACAGCCAACACCGGTATACCACGATAATCCAACGTGTCTGTAAATGTTTTCTCATTTTTTAAAAGTGATTGAATTGTTGGTGTATTTATTTGATCTTTACTAATATTTAAGTTGAAAGCTGTACCGGAATCAAATCGTAATGGATTCATAAAAAGAACACCATCGCCATTATCATTCTTCTGTACTAAAATAAATTCGCCAGTTTTACCTAATCCTTCATAAGTTTGAAATATCGATAATAAGTTGTCTAAATTATAAATGGCAGTCACTAAACCTATTAATTTGCCATCGTGTATAAGGGGACTACCCACATATAATTTTATTTTGTTATCCTTATCTTTAAAAAAGATAGATACATCATTTTGAAGTTTATCTTGGATGAAAAGTTTATCGGGGGTTGTATGATTTTTACCTATAGCAGAATTATTTGTAGAAGCAACTATCATGCCAGTTAAGTCACGTATAGAGATATCCTCAACATTTTTAATTGCTGATTTTATAGGATTTATTATATTATTCATTGAAATTTGTGATTTGTTTCTATCAATATTGTTATTGTATTTATCTAACTCGATTTTAAGTTGTAAGCTTGTAGAAATTAGTTTTATATTTTCAAGGTTTTCCTCAATTACATTTTCTATATTTTTCTCCCCTAATGTAGCAATATTTTCGAGTTTATTCAATATCTCCTTCTTAAGCAGTTGCTCAGCGCTAATATAATTAAAAATGCCGATAATAATCAGTGGAATTAGAGATATTACTAAAAAATAAACAATAAGCTCGGACCTAATTTTCATATTCAGCTTATTATTTCATTATTATGAGATATAAAAGAGCCTATGAATATATAAGCAGTTGAATCACCTCTCCTATTAAATCTTGTAGGATCTTTCAATGATTTACTAGCCTATTTTTTTCTCTGCATCTATGATTATAGCTTCCACATTTTCCTTTTTTCACATGTGTTACTTAAAACTGATAAATGATAATTATAAAACCCTACAATATTGACAATTTCACTGCTGAGAACTCGATAAATCTTATCCTTTAACTAATATTGATTCAATAATTTTTCCATAATACGTCTATATTGCTATGATAAATTACCAAAGACTATAATCAAATATATGATCCTCATTTATATCAAATTATTAACCAAGATTAATAAGAGTAGTTATGCTATTAGGCTGGATTGGTTATTACGAAATGTTCCGACTATGACAAATAAAGTGATGTGATTGATTGGTTGGTTGAGATATGGGAGATATTTTGTTGTAGTATTATCATCGTAATTATTGTATTTATTAATTCTTGTAAACCTAATTTTATGTAGTTGTTATATATTTTTTATTATCCTATCATTATAACTTGGTATTAGTTTTGTTGTTGTTATTTTTTATAATCACAATTACTAGGATTGAAAAAACTAAATGTTTGTATCTTTACAAGTCTAGCCTTTCCCTCTTTCCCTCTCTTAATGTATCTATCAAATTAATAAATGACCTTTTTGTGTATTTTGTAAAAATTGCCAAATCTTGACTCATGGATTAGTGAAAGTAGTAATAAAAATGAAGAACATATTACTACAAAAACAATAAATGAATTTGAAAATCATTTACTATCTATTAAAGCTGAACATCAGGAGCGAATAAGACCTAATTTACATCCTACCTATAATGAACGTCATCAAAAAATTATAGAAATGATAGATTGGGTTTTGGAGAAATAGCAGCCAATACAAAAAAGAACCAACAGAATGAAGCAATACTAATAGATAATATTATTGAAGAACTGGATAAAAAAAGGGATATAGCTATAAACAAAATGAAAAAAGCTCTGCTAAAAGATGAGGTATCTGTTTATAGATTAGAGGAAAACACTCTTGATTATATTCTTTTCATAATCCGTGAAGGGACAGGTAGATTGCATTAAAATAAAAATAAAAGGAAAAATAGATAGTTAATGTCGTGATTTTTTATGACCCACAAATTTCAAAAGTAGATAAAGAGTGGTTATATCCTCAAATGATTAAGGCAATTAAAGAAAAGGTTAAAGATTCTATTAT
>DASVEV010000094.1:0-2042 GCA_036380415.1 Nitrososphaeraceae archaeon | reverse complement strand
ATGATAGAACAATTCAAAAGAAGAATAATAATTTTCGATAATATTTTTTCAAATATGATTCAAAGCAATAATATGCCTTTTTATTTTCGAAGATGATTTAATTTGCAACAGCAATCAGAAAATTGGATAATTCTAGTAGCGCTATGGATAATAAATGGTTCAAGTTTTTTAGCTATTAAAGTTGCTATTGATACTATTCAGCCACTATTAAGTGCTGGACTTAGATTTTCAATAGCAGGATTAATTCTTTTTACATTATTTTTTTTGCGTAGACATCATCATTATGAAAAAATTAGCAGAGAACAATGGAAGCATGCTTTAGTAATAGGAGCTGCATTATTTTTAGGTGGTCAAGGATTACTTACATGGGGAACTCAATATCTTGATTCTGGAATTACTGGACTGCTAAACTCTACAATTCCTCTTTGGATAGCAATAATCTCATTTTTAATATATAGAAAACAAATGGCTAAATCAATTATATTAGGATTAATAGCTGGATTTGCCGGACTTATGTTGCTAATTGGTCCATCTTTAGGAGCTGGAACACTTAATCCTATAGGAGTAATAGCTCTTATTATTAGCTCTATAGCCTGGGCTCTTGGTTCACTTTACTCGTCCAAGATTCAACTTCCAGTTAGCATATTTGCTTCGTCTGGTATGATAATGCTTAGTGGAGGTTTAATGCTTATTATTGTAAGTATCATGTTGGGAGAATATCGTGATTTAGATTTGTTGCAAATTTCTGGTCAATCTTTAATAGCTCAAATTTATTTAATAGGAATAATAACCGTAGTTGGATTTACTGATTTCTATTGGCTACTTAGAGTTACTACTCCCTCTCTAGCCAACACATTTGCTTATGTAAGTCCTGTAATAGCAGTATTTCTAGGTTGGTTACTACTTCATGAGTCAATAACTATTTTGACTATAATAGCAATGGGTGTAATTCTGGCAGGGGTAGCATTAATGGTTACAACACCAGGAAAACGCAAAGAACATCAACAAATACAAAAATGAAAGGGAATATCAAATATTAATTAATTGTTTTAATCCAATCATATAACAAACAATATAATGCAGATAGATTTTATCTATTCAATTATATATGTATTGTTAGCCATTTGAAACGTATGGAATAATAATATTTGTTCTTGGAACTGGATGTTAATGGAAAATGTTAAAAAGTATGATTCTGACTTTTCTACATTCACAGAAGATTTCAAGATGAGTACAGGCTGATGTATTAGATAAATATATTATTAGGTATCGATTTTACAATTCTCCAAAAGTTATGTTATCATATTTAGTTTGATACTTTATTATTATCGCAATGACTTCATATTAATTATTATGAAATGCATATTTAACTAACAAGCTATCAAAGAATCTATCAAAATATCCATTACTTATTATATCATCTGAGAATAATCCTATAGCAATAACTTTTCCTTTTTTATAATTTAGTTCATATGTTGCTACTACAATCTTTTTAGGTATGTTAGTTTCAGAATAAGAAACGGGATAATTTAACAAAATAATATCAGATGGATTGGTTATATAATTTTCTTCATGATGTAAATATCCAAAAGGATTATCTAGATATGATACACGACAAAGAGCACATATATAATTACTACCTACCCATTGAGAGGTTTCATTTTTCCATCTCTCGTCTACACTTTTCCATGCAGACTTTCCATTAAAAGCCCAGTCATGACCTTTAACAAGTGTTATTTGATTTGTACTTGTATCATGTTTGACCTGAGCATAAAATGCATTTCCATCCAAGAGGATCATCGTTCCTCCGTTAGAAACAAATTTTTTTAAATTATCATATTCATCCTGAGTGACATACTCCTGATGTCCTAAAATTAGAATATCATATAGATTAGATCCATTTTTATTGAAAATTAATTTCGAATCCACCTCTTGATCGGATAGTATTGTAATATTGGAATTATTTGTTATCCATTTTAAACTTTTTATTAGATCAAGCATTGCATATACATTCAAAACTGCACCTTCTTGTTTTGAAGAGA
>DASVEV010000093.1:0-20009 GCA_036380415.1 Nitrososphaeraceae archaeon | reverse complement strand
AAGTGGACAACGTTATACAATAGGACAGAAACGTTGTCAGGTTTGTCAAATTTTTATTAATTGGCAGGGATTTTATTGCCCATGTTGTGGATATAAATTAAGAGGAAAACCAAGAAATAGCAAATTCAAAGAAATGATGATGTTAAATCCACTTAGTAAAATTATTTAAAGAATTCAGAAATATCAGTTTAGTTAATTTTTTAGAATATTGTTTATATATTCTATAATCATTAGAAGTTGGTATTCTATAATGTACAACAGGAAATGGTCTTTTATTGTAACTGTTATAGTGATTCTTTCCATACCAATAACTATTCTAAGTTCAGAAGAATCTAGCGAAATAGGACAAGAAATTGAAGATAATATAATACGTCAATTTACCTTGATTGATAAATAAATCTTTTATTTTTCTTTTAATACAATTTACCTGTCCCTTCTCGGATTATGAAAAGAACATAATCAATAATATCTTCTTCTTCTCCATACTCCAAACTTTCATCTTTTAGTAAAGCTTTTTTCTTTTTATTTATAGCTACTTCTCTTTTTCTATCAAGTTCTTCAATAATATTATCTATTATTACTTGTTCTTCATTCTAGTTCATATTTTTTATATTGGCTGCTGCTGTATATTTAAGTCCAATCTATCATTCTATAATTTTTTGATGACATTATTTAGAATTTAAATATAACTCAATTTTAGGAACCTGCTGTTTAAGTGTATATTTTAAAATAGAGCATTCTGTAATATTGTTCATAAAATTATTGCTAATTCTAATGCTTTTCTAGAAAAAATAATTTTAGAGTAGCTTTAAGAAATGCAATTCTAATAAATAATTCTTGAATATCTTTTAATTTATCATAATTTGAGTATAAAATCAAAAGTTCCAATCCACTATATTTTTTGTTATAGGTATATGAATTTAAGATTCCTTCAAAATTAACAAAATATTCTCTTATATCGTAGTCATAATAAACAGTAAATGCACCATGAGAAACTGCATTACGAAGAGCATGAATATCTATAACTGATTTGGTATTTTGAATCACTTTAGATTCTAATGAAAATATTTCCTCTATATCATAAGTTGTATTCAATACTGTTTGTGTTTTTTTTATATTTTCTATTACAAAATATAAATGAGATTCTGCATTCAGTACAAAAGATAATAACATACCACATATGGACAATACATCTAACTGATGATGTTCTTTATCATATTTAACCTGGTCAAATAAGAAATCAGATACGATATTAGTTTTTCTTGTTTTTTGAATAAATTTATTTGTCATTTCATTTATAAATTTATTTTTTTCAATATTACTAAAGTTTGCAGGAACACGTTTTTCTGTAAGATTATTTACACAATTAACCATTTCTGCTGGATTTATGATATATATCTCTTCTAATAAGCTCCACAATTTTCTTAATTTAACGGAGAAATTTCTATTTTTAAAATAAGAGTGAGTGAATGAATCTAAAGTAAACTCGTCAACTATTCGATTTAGGCTATCAATTTCATCAAGTGTAACAAATTCAGTAATGGGATTTTGAATCTTTTGTAAAAGACTATCTACATCTTGAATTAATACATTAGAATTAATGTACCTGTTTAAATTGATAATAGAATTTTTTAAAAAATTTAAATTTGTTATTGAATTTAGTTTGTGTAATAGAATGTATTTTAATACTAACAACAATAGAACTAATTAATCTATATTTAAAAACAAAGACTATTTTCCAAATATAATTATAAATATAGCAATTTAAGACTGAAACCGTGTTCATTCAACTCACGACGGGCCCGTACTTTTCTCGGGTTCATCAATTTGAAAGTAATGTTAAAAAAAAGTAAATCAGCATATTAGAAGTTAAATTTTATCGAAAGCTATGAAATAGTTCTAAATGAAAAATTAACTTCTACACCTCATCAAATTAGACGAGAAGAAAAAGATTGATAAGACTCGAATATTTACAAAATATTACTGACAACAAACAATTGTATTGATATTGATATTTCTAATACTCATTTTATGACTTATTATTTAACAAATATCTATTTATATAATTCATTATATTTATAGAACTTTATTTTATTAGTAGAAATTAAGATAAAATTCTAGAATTAAAAATATTTAGACCATAAGTTAAATATATTGGGACTAGAACCTTTATTCATAGAATGTGGAGTAGGAAGTATAAAATTCAACCTACCCAAATATTCAAATGATATTATATAAAATATTCTAATATCTTTTCAAGGTTATCATTATTAGTATCATCTCTTGTAAATTCCTGATATCTTGTTAAGTCTCTCGGGGTCACTATACCAATTGGTTTATTTATTTCCATACTATCATCAACAACCACTAAATGTCGGATATTGTGTTGTAACATTATATCAATTGCTGTTGATGGCGATTCATTAGGATTAATAGTGACGAGTGGTAAAGACACTATTTCTTTAATTATTACTTTGCTAGGACAAACATCTTTAACACAGATTTTTCTAACCAAATCACGTTCAGTAACTAATCCCTTTGATTTACCAAAACTATCAACCACTATCAATGAGCTTATATTCTTATCTTTCATCTTTATTGCAACTTCCTGAACCGATGCAAATTCTTCAACAGTTTCTATTTTTTTACTCATGATTTCAGCAATGGTTGTTTGCATGAACTAACATATTAAATCTGACCATTTAAGTCTTTTATTGGAAATGCTCGAATCCTAACAACAACTAGAATAGATTCGTAAAATTATAGTCAAAAATTAAATGATAAAACAACAATGATGATTCTTTGACATCAATTACTTTTACTATTTTTTAATATAGTAATATATGTAATCGAATTTTAAATAATTGCAAAACTGGATTAATCTATCTTATCAGAAATTGTATCTTTAGATATATTACATAATATTTCAGAGATTCTTTATTATCCTCTATCCTACCAATTGTTTAAGAAAAAATTGATACGTGGATTGCTCAAATAATAGATGTGTATTTATATTTGTTTTCTATAGATGATTAATATGGCTAATAATCAAATTCTATTGATATTGCCAATACTGTTAGCTCTGACAATACATGTAGCAACAACGGAAGCCTTTGCCCAACCTGGTAGTATCCCTACATTACAACATATTGATGCTACCTATGCAGTAAGCATAGTTCCTGGTGCTGCTCAAAAAGAGAACATACATCATTATTATCCTCCACAAATTGCCGTTCCTACAGGCACTACTGTAGGCTGGTTTAATAATGACTTTGGACAGCCTCACACAGTAACCAGTGGACAACCAAAAGCAACAGATGAAGGCTCCATATTTAATTCAGGCATAATGCCAGCTACAGCTAACTCTTTGTTTCAATTCACATTTACACAACCTGGTGAATTTCTATATCATTGTATTATTCATCCATGGAGAGTGGGTGCAGTGACTGCAAGTGATGCATTTTTCACAGGCGAAGGTTTTAAAATAGATATAGGTTCAGGAGCAGTATGGGACATTACAACTCATCCAAGAGTCTTATTAGATATCGAACCACAGACAATACCACTAGATAGAAATACCCCAATTACTTATAATGTTACTATCAGTGAAGATGAAAATAATAATGATAAAATATTATTTTCTAAATTATTTACGACTGCCGGTCAATCACTTCCCCTTGAGTTAATTTCTGCAGAAGGTAATGAAACTATTTCATATGGGCCAGATTTTAGTAGTACTGGAGCTTACCATGTCCAATCAGATTTCAAAAAGGGTTCTACATATCCGATAAGTGTCGAAATAATATCAATTAACAGTAAACCAGTAGAAAGTCCAATTAAAGTTTTATTCGACTTTAGGACTGCTTAATTTTAATCATTATTATTTTTCTATTTTTTTATTTAGTTCTACACAACTATTCAATAAAATACTAAAGTAAAAGAAACCCCTATCTGAAAATAATACAATACATATAAATTGTCAAATACAGGAGCTGATAACGCAAAACAATTGTAAAACCATTTTAATTAACTTTTAATTAACTCTGAGACGTGACCAATCATTCTTTAATATAGATCTATTGAGAAATTTCTTTTTATATAAACTATCTTTATAGCTACCATGTCCTATTTAATGGTTAATTAGAAATACACTTTTAAATATTAATTTATAATATCACAAGAATTCTATGCGTTGGTCTATTGAAGATTTTGTTTATGGTGGAACTGATGGAGTAGTAACAACTTTTGCTATCGTGACAGGAGCATTTGGGGCTTCATTACCTGTATCGGTTATATTAATTCTAGGTTTTGCTAATCTATTTGCTGATGGGTTTTCAATGTCTATAGGGAATTATCTATCTGCAAGGACACATAAGGAGATTATCGAAAAAGAAAGAAGAAAAGAAGAATGGTCAATTGATAATTTAACAGAAGAAGAGAGAGAAGAAATAAGAGAGATTTATAGAAATAAAGGATTTAAAGATGAGTTGTTAGAAGACTTGGTAAAAGTAATAACATCAAAGAGAAAGGTCTGGGTAGACACTATGATGAGAGAAGAAATTGGGAGTATTGATGACAAGAAAAATCCACGGGATACTGCCATAACCACTTTTGTTGCTTTTAATGTGCTTGGATTGATTCCTTTAATTCCTTTTATAATTATTTATGCTATTGGAATTTTAACAATATCCGCTAGTACTGCATTTATCTATTCAATAGTATTTACTGGAATTTCATTTTTTGTGATAGGAATAGTGAAGGGAAAAATTGTCACAAAATCAGTATTACAATCTGGATTACATACATTGGCTATTGGGGGAGTAGCAGCAATAGTAGCTTATACAGTAGGATATATTTTAGGTATATATATTGAATAAATATTATTGTAATAGATATTACAATGAGTTTCAATAATGAATTAAACATCTAGGACATTGTTTTATTGGTGAGTTACGACAAAGCATTATGCCACAAACTAATCGTTTCGTAGAATTCATTCTCCATTCATTATTATCAAACGGCCACTACTCATATAAAGGAGAATTATATTTTATCGAAAATAGATATAGTGTGGATTGGAACCTATGGGAATATTTGAAATTGAGCTTTTTAGAAATGGAACTAATAATATTGCAAAGAGTATGGCTTTGGCTTTTTGGAGGGGGTCAAAGACAGTAATCGGAGGAGGAGATACTCTTAGTGCATTAAAAAAAGCGGAAGTTTCAGAGCTAGAAGTGACTCATGTCTCAACAGGAGGAAGAGCATTAAATAAGATTAAGTAATTTGAAACATTATAAAAAGAATTCTATAAATAAAATAATCAGTTTATAAGATGTTATCCATTATTGATTATTTATCGCATATTATTGTTAGTTATTGTTATACAATAGATAAGCAGAAAAACGAAATATCATTTTAATATACTTAATCAATATTGTATTTTTTTGAATAAAAAATAAAAGTATTGTATATATAGTAAATATTGGAACTATCAAAAATTCTTGTTGCTGTAGATGGTTCTAAATATAACGACAAGGCATTTGAATATGCATCAAGTATTATTCAAAATCATAAACAACAGTTACTTTTAGTACATATAATTGAGAATGTAGGTAATATAGGATATTCTAATTTCAACCAGTTAAAACAAGATAGTCAGCAAATCCTACAAAAATATAAAACAAAAGCAGAGAGTAATGGATTAAAATCTTCGCTTAAAATTATAGAAGAACAAGGAAATAGTCCAGCTGAAAAAATCTTAGATATTGCAGAAACAGAAAAAGTAGATGCAATTATAGTGGGTACCAAAGGACAAAAAACATCCCAACAATTTCTATTAGGTAGTACCTCGTACAAGGTTGCCCATTATTCAAAATGTACTGTAATAATTGTAAAATAAAAAGTATCATTTTAACAGCAACTATACTAGTACAACATTTAATTCTTTGACTAAATGTCTATTTAGTAGTTGTTCTTGGTTTGATTGTAGAAAGTAATTTTGTAAAACTGAATGGTTTTACTAGAATGTCATCTTCCTCTATTCCAAATGGATCGACCACAGGATTTATTTTACTTAAAGGATGAGTTGTAGTAAATACAATTCTTTGATATGGCATTTTTTCTCTAATAGTTTTTAAAACTTCTACTCCATTTGTATCTGGAAGATGTGAATCCAATATGACCATATCAAATCCCTCTTCTTCTCCTTTGTCTTTATCTTTTGAATCTAATAGATATTCAATACATTTACTACCATTTTCTACAATTTCTACTTCTAATTCAAGACCATTAAAATATTCTCTGTAAAGGTAACGTATATCAGGCTCTGGTTCTGCAATCAGTATTCTTATTATCTGTCTATTGTTTTTAATCAGTTTATATACATATTGTAAAGAATGTTTATCTTGTATGTCAATTGTCATATCATGAGAATCAGTAATTTTAAACTTTGTATAATCTAATGATACGTCCTTAAAGATATAGTTGGGATGTGGACATACTATTGTAATATCTTTGTTATTTCTTCTCCACTCTAAGCTAACATCTTGCCACCATTTTTCCAAATCTATGGATTGGCTAAAATTCATAGTCTCCGATAAATGACTTGCTGCATCCGCAAAGAATAGTATTTTGTCTTTTTTTCCTTCAGAAATACGCTTATACAATATATTTTCTAAATCTCTTTTCAATTCTTCAAATAGTGTTAAATCTCCTTTGAGCGCAGATTCATAGTAAGGTCTAAAATTGATAAATTGTAGATTCTCGTTCTGGATGTTCTCTTCATAATTTATTATTCTGGAAGATAAACTATCTATTAACGACATATTTTTAGAATTGTCTATATCTACAGATGCATAAAAACAAAAACAGCCATTCTTTAGGCCTTCATTAATATAATCTATAAGAATGTTATTACGATTTTCATCACTTTCATATAGTAACATTATATGTGCGTTGCCTATTGAATTGATTGTTGATTGTTGAGATGATGATGGCGGCGGCATTAACGATTTGAACCTCCATATTCTTTCCTATCTTCTTTATTGTTAATTTCTTTACTACTATTTATTTCCTTTTTATTTGCTATCCTGTCTTTATTTAAAATACTTTCAGCATCAATAAAATTGTCATGCTGTTTTCCAATAGCATTATCTTTGTGAAGGTTAAAAGGATATTTCTCAAGATTTGATTTTTGATATGGGCATAGAACAATGCCTTCAAATGGTCTTTTATGTTGCCACCATGATTCTATTGATTCACATAGACCAAAGTGTTTATTATCATATAGCAAACCAGCACCATCACTTGAAAACCGTATATTTTTATTCTCCCTATTTTTGATTTTTTTACTAAATTCATTTGCAGTTTCTTTAAATACTCTAAAATCGTAAGTTAATGCCGCAATATAGAAAGGAGCTAAATCAACAAGTATTAGATTATTTTCACTGATATTTTTCTCATAATCTACAATTCGTTTTACAAATTTTAAGGTATCTTTATCTCTTAAACCAACAGATGCATAAATACAAAGTTCATTTTTATTTAAACCTTGATTAATATAATTAATTAAATAGTCATCTCGACTTTTTGTATCATTATATAATAAAACATAATGTTGAAAGTCATGATGATTGGTAAAAGAATTATTTCTTTGATTATAATTCAATATAAAATTATTGGTCTATTCAGATATAAAGTTTATTATCATTATTATCTCCTTCTAATCAATTCTAATTATAAAAAATAGGAACGGATTGTTGTTCAAATATCACATTTTACCTTCTAAACCACAAGTCTTTAATCTTAACATCGTTTCTCAATAGTAGTAGGTTATGGCTTCAACTTTGTATGGAGACAAGCTTGATTATGGTTATAAAACACCATTCTTCCCATATGTGTCCATCATAGGAATAGTCTTAATGGTAGGTTTGGCTGTTTATCTTTTGATTGCTGCACCATTTAGCTGGGCTTTTACAGTCTTATGGGCCGTCCTGCTCATCTTTTGAGATTAATGAGAAACAAGGTAAAATAGATTTTTACATTGATTTAGTAATAATAATAAAATTTCATTTTTCATATCATAAATGATAAAATTATGTTAATGATACTTTTAATCTACACATATCAATTTCGCGAGAGCTAAATCTATTATTTTTTCTTTTGTAGAATATATTATTATAAGAATCATTTATAATTAAATTATATATCCTTTAAACATAAAAAATACTAATACCAATATACTTGTTATATTTATCCAATATTATAAGTATATAATTATGAGTTAGTTTTCATGTCATTAATTTCTGTATTAAAAATAAATAAAAATAAAACTTTATTAAACGCCTTTTCCTATGCATTCTCGGGTTTTTCAATTATTGTTATAGGATATATTCTTGTTAATATTTTCTTAAATTACCCACCAAAAATAATAGGGATTTCTCCGTAACCGAAAAATTGGTTATGTCTCATTTATATTTTAAATAGATTGACTGAACTATTTTTAAAGGAATCTCTATTGATTTCTTTTGTTCAAATGATATTCTATATTTTAGTATTTTATCTATACTGTATTTTGATAATCCTTTGTCTATTTCTGAATTTTCAACAATATAATAATTAAGTTTCTAATAATAAAAGCTAAATACAATGTAATAGAACCTTACTACATGGACTATTCTACTCCGGACGAGCTCATAAGGATAATTTTTAATTCTTGAAAAATATACTGAGAAATTTTTTTACTGTTAATAATAAAATATTATTACATATATTTAGATAATAACAATATCTTAATTCCTAGATTTTCGATAAGTTATGGATTGATATCATTGAGAACAACAACACGCGTACCAATCCATAACCCATATTTTTTGTGTAAGCCTTTACGTAGAATATAAAAGTCAATTATAAATTTAAGATTTTAGTCTGTTCTATCTCTAAAATAATTAGTTAATGAGAAACTTAATAGTCGTTACCTATTCTGCTTTATAGAATTTCTTACTCTACTATTATTCGCAGTACAAATATATTTTTTTAATATTCTAAAGTAATGCACAAGTTAGTAATTATTGGACTGATGTCTATACTAGTAACACTATTCAGTATAGCAACAATTAACAACATCTTTTCAAATGTAATGGCTCAAGGATACGATACCTACGGAGATAGTTATAGTACATATCCAACTAAAGACAAGAAAATTGCCTGTCAAACTGGTCAATTTGAAGGATTTTTTGTTGAATCAGTCGAATTCTGTAAATTAACAATAGCACAAGGCCCCCCAGGACAGAACGCTACACAGGTAACAATCAACAACATCAGAGACATACTAACCAATCAAACATTACAATGTGTATTGAATACAAGTGTTGACCCAGCATCAATTGATTGTGCATTACCACCGAAATCGACAACACCAACTACTTTGAGTGTGAGTTTAACTATCAAATGTACACCAGATGATTCTAATCCCAGAAGTGTCCAGGCATGTAATAGAATCACGACAGAAATACTTCCTAATATTTATAATATTGATATTACCGGTAACCATCCAAATCCTAATCGTTTCAATGGTTCACCTGTTCCTGTAATAGTTACATTGGGTCCAGATGTTTTTCTTGTGTTTGTAACAGTATCTACACAAGTTATTGATACTATAATAGACAATATTCAGAGTGACTTGAATGTAAATATATTCGGTCCAACTGAACATTTTATAGGACATTGTCCTAGTGGTGAAATTTTTGCAGGAGAATCACTGACCTGTAACATAGAAGAGCGACTTACAGTTGCTAGTAACTAGCCATTGCAAATAATTTCCAAGGCGTGGGTTGGGTACCAAGACATCAATGAAATAACATTTTTTTTCTTTAAAATCAATTACTTAACCTATCTATCTATACTTTAGAAATATTGTTAGATGGGTATAATTAGTATATACATTAGTTTTAATTGATTTTGAGAAGTGAAATCTTGTTAACATCCTAAAATAAATAGATTTGATATTTATTCTGAATTTTCAAAAACATTAAGTTTCTAATAATAAAAACTAAATACAAGTACTGATATCTCTACATTGGACTCATCTTTTAGAACCGCTATCGGTATTACTCCCGACGGGCCCGTAGTTTTCTCGGGTTCACTATATGTGATAGTAAGTAGTCTTTTTCTATATTCAATACTCAATGTAGTTGAATACCTAAATATACAAACGTGAATTTCATTTATTAAGAATATTTATAAAGTGATAATATCTTAACTTGGTAATAAAATACTATGAAGATTGATTAGGTACAATAATTCAAAATTTCATATTATATACTAGGTTAAAATTAATACCTAGTTGGTCTTTCGTTGATATTGTTGTTGTTGTTGCTAGTATTTCCGTCTCTATTTTGTCTATTAACTGATTGTATGAAATTGGTGTTTGTTTTTGCACAAGCCTTTAGATTATCACGTGTTTGTTCTAGTGCTGTATTGTATACTCTCATATTTGATGCTAGAGCATTGTTTATTAGATTGCTAGTATTTAGCAGGTAACTTGTAAAGTTATTTACCATTTTTGCATGATTTTCTGCTATTCTTTGTGGATTAAACCAGTTCCATAATCCGTTGGTATTTCCACTATTTCTATCTACTTGTGATTGAAAAGAGCCTATTACTTGTTTTTCTGCTTCAATAAAGTCAGAAGCAATATCTTTTACAGTTTGAATAGTTTGTTCTTGATATTCAGCAATACGTTGTGTATATCTTGGAATCTCTCGTGTAGCTTCATCAGTTGTTCTTTTTACATTATTTAAGGTGTTGTCTAGTGTCTTGTTTATTGCATCTTGCTGTTGGTTTAAGGTGTTATTGTAGTCTCTATTTGTTCTTTCAATGAAATTGGTGGTTGTATTAGTGTTATCTGTATTGAATTTAGCTCTATTTAGGTTTGTTTCATTAATTTTATCTTCTTTTGTTGACATATTAACAAATACGTTACAAGGTATATAAGAGAAGGTAAAGATATCCATGCATAATCATGTTCTATAGATAGAATCATCTTAATTTTATACGATATGACTAGTAAAGCTTTTTTGTGATTATACAAAAGCTACATTTACCAAATTCATTATTCAGATTTAGTTTTTCAATTAGAAAATATTTATATTATTTATCAAAAGGATTAAGATAATAGATTTTTATTAGAATGAATTGTTGACAAAATTAAATAAGATAATAATTATTTCATAATACAATTTTGAGTTAAGACATGAACATTTCTTATATTTTTTATTTACGAATAATATGTTGAATGTTTTACTATAATTAACTTACCTTTTCCTATGAGGTTATATTAAAATAAGTAAATCGCATTTCTAATAATATGGGAAATAGAAGCCGAACAGAAATAGAGAGTAATATATTTGACGCTGCAAATGGAGGAACAACCAAGACAAAAATTATGTACATAGCTTTTCTAAGTTATGGGCAATTAAAAGAATACCTTTCTATCTTGATAGAAAACAATCTAATAGAATATCTTGATGGGACTCACCAATTCAAAACTACAGAAAAAGGATTAAAGTTACTTAAAATGCATAACGAAATGGCACAATTGTTACAAGCTACTACAATAAAAAAAGAATAATTAATTTAATATTTTTTTAGATACTATAACATCCAAATATTAATTGTTATAATTCCCTTAAATTTATTTAGAAATAAGTTTCTAACAATAAAAGCTAAATACAAGGTAGTAGAATCCCGCTACATAGAAAGCTCTACCCGAGGTGCCCATACTTTTCTCGGGATTCATCAACTTTGATTCTTGATAATCCATAATTGAATTATCTTGAGATTTTCATGGAAATAGATACGACGAATACCAAGATTTTATATTGAATAAGCAATCAATAATTTATTATATTTGGAATTTACTTTGATTATTCCGATTATAGAAAGAAATTGTAGTTGAATTTAGTTAGAAAAAACAGTAATTTAGATTTGTGTTTTGTAAATCTTTCATATATATGAAGTCTACATGATAACTTGGGTTTGGCCTTTTAAATCTAAGTGAATATATACATGATATGTATAATAACAATTACAATGGAAAACGATAAAGACATAAAAATCGAAACAGAAGAAGAAGTAGGGTTAGATGATAAAATAAAGGCAGGAGCTAGAGCATTAGGTAAAAAAGTAGAAGACCCTGATAGAGATACTGGCGAAGAATATGAAGCAGAAAAAGGCAAAGAAAGAGTAGTTGATTGATATTGATATACAATAAATTGTTTCTAATATTATCAACAGTAGCAATTCTTCCAATTGTCCTCACTTTAGTGACAATTACTATTCCAACATTTGCACAATCAGAAGGAACCAATGAAACTATGCAGAATGCAGGTGAATCAGCTAATAAGACAGGTGAATCAATGCAACAAAATGCTAGTGGTATGGGTTCCAAGATTACTGAAGGCGCAAAAAACATGGCTGAAAATATTGGTGAAGGATTAAAAGATTTAACAAAGTAATTTTTTAAATCAATTAAAGAATGTAGAATCAAATTTTTTTAATAATTCCTTTACTCCAATGTGTAATAATATGCTGACCAATCGGAGTAGTAGTGGTAGAATCCTACAACAGTGAATAAGAATTTTGTTGTATGATATTTGTATCTATTATTATACAGAGGATAGGAATTATTACCTTGTATGAACATTCTATTTTTATTTTAATACAATTTATTACCTGTCAATTCACAGATTATGAAAAGAACATAATCAAGAGTATTTTCCTCTAAACTATAAATTGACACTTCATCTTTTAGTAGAGCTTTTTTCATTTTATTTCTAGCTATATCTCTTTTTTTATCCAGTTCCTCTATGATATTGTCTATTATTACTTCTTCTTTATTCTGTTGGTTCTTCTTTTTTATATTGGTGGCTACTGCTGCTTTATATTTTTCCAAACTCCAATCTATCATTTCTATAATCTTTTGATGACGTTCATTATAGGTAGGATGTAAATTGGGTCGTATCCTTTTTTGATGTTCATCTTTAATAGATAGCAAATGATTTTCAAATTTGTTTATTGTATTTGTAGCCGCCATAAATTCCTCATTTTGATTTATCCATGGGTCAAGATTTGGCATAATGCATACACAAAAAAGGTATTTATCAATTTGATAGATACATTAAGAGAGGGAGAGAGGGAAAGGCTAGACTTGTAAGGATACAAACATTTAGTTTTTTCAATCCTAGGAAATGAGATTATACAAAAATAACAAGTCTTCTAGTGCCTAATTACCGGTAAAGAACAAATAAAGATATTAACTATATTGTCTAAATGTATATCAAGAGGTTCTGTTTGGAGTTCTTTGGACTGAAAAACCAAACTAGAGGACATGTTATACATGAGCCTCAATGAACCTTTTCCTTTTGTTATTTAAACCTAAATTTAATTTGGAAATCAAGTTAGAAAGATATTGAAAGAAGAACATAATCATTTAGAAGTATGTACACAATTAGCAAAACAGAATGTTACTAAAGAATAGCCTGTACTTGATATTGCATTGTGATTGATAAAGATGGTGGTGTAAAGATATAGTTTGAGCGATAATAAAATAAATAATTGTCTTAACTGTGGTTCATCTTTAAACAATAGTTACTACAGTAGTAATTTTTGTTCTGGACAATGCAAAGATGCTAACATAAGACATATAGCAGGATAAAATACCTAAAAAAGATTTTAATATTTATATTATTATTTTTTCAATTTTTCTAAACTAGTAAGAAAAATAAGAGAAGAAAAATAAGAGAAGAAAAATAAGAGAAATAAATTATAATTGCTTAGTATCTATACAATTTTTTATCTCTTTAAGAGTAGGTTTTTTTTGCCATTCAAGCCTTCTTATGTAATTGTGTAATTGATTCTTCTCAATTTATTAATTTTAGAAATTATTAATTCAAAGGTAAAAAAAGCATTATCTAGTTTTATCTATATCTTGTTCTTGTTCTCTCTGTAAATCTTGGAAAGTATCAGTATGAATATGTGATGTTACATGTTCATTACAATAATAAATTGAACATTCAGAACATTGATTTCTTGGCTTGTTATAGCATTGAAATTTTGTACAAAGTAACCCCTTCAAGGATTCTTCCCTCCATTTATTAGCATCGGTAATATGACTCATAACATGTTAAAATTTTACACATAGTATATTTGACTTTAAATGAAGATTTCTATTCGAATATTACCTTAATGATTTTACTATATTGGGTTTGTTCGATTATCACACATAGAACAGAATTTGTATCAACAATTTTTTGTATTATATTCTCATCTTATGCTTATTCAAGCCTTGTCTCACCCGTATAGGTTTATCTTTATTACCATTTGTTCAAATCAGCTCTGTTATTAAATGTAATAGTGAACTAACAAGTAAGTGAATAGTAATAACAATGGATAATTAAGAAAGTTTGAACAATGATGACAAAATAGAAGATAAGATAATTATTTATTAATCATTTTAGATATTCTCATTCTTAATCATCATTTCTGCCGCTACCGCCAGCTGCTTTTCCACCTTCACACACCAATTCTACCATTAAGGGAACTTAGAAAAAAGTAATTGATTTTAATTAAGATATAGATTAGTCAATTTAATTTGGTTTCTTTGTAATAAGATAAAATTTAGTTAAACAAATAAAATGTATTATTTAATATGAATATTTAATAGGAATAGAATTATCTACAATTCTTATATGATATTTGTGACATTAAATTGTCATGTTTAGAAATTAATGGTCTAGTAAGCTTTATCAAAACAAAGGAAAAAGACTGAAAAATTGCTGCTATTACTACTTTTATAGGGTGTTGTATATATAATAGTAGTTTGGATACAATTTTAAAATCAATAATAAAAAGACAAATCCCTTTTCTAATTGGTGGTACTATTACTGGAAGCATTATGGCATACTATTATGGTTTTTTATTTACTATTATAGTAAATAGTATAATGTGGTATGTGATTTCCTATTTAGTTAGCAAATATTATTACAAATCCAAAGGAATCAATGACCAAAAATATCTTATTCAATATGGTCTATCTAAAATAAAATCCAGAAATAAAACAGTAAAGACAACTTAGCTAAGCATTGATAAAATAATTGAAAAGCCTATACTTTTAAAAACCTTGAAAGATGAAGTACAAAAATTAGTGAGTCCCATTCCATTATCCATGTAGAATATTTCTACAAGAATCTAATCAAATAAATTTTTTGTTGTTCATGTAAATTTTCTTTTAGTTATTGATAAAAAATAGTTAATTATTGTCTCCAACGCTAATATAGTATATTGAATACTATAGCAGTGAATTGAGATACTTTCTAATAAAAACAAAAGAATAATGATAATAGATGATGATAAAGACATTACTAATTTATTTGCAATATTTTTAGAATATAATGGATATATTATAGATGCATATACCAATCCTGTTGAAGCATTCAACAACTTTAAAAAAAATAGTCACGATTTAATTATACTTGATTTGAAAATGCCAAGGATAGATGGAATGACATTATATCACAAAATTAAAGAAATTGATAATAACGTAATAATTTGTTTTACCACTGCAGATATAAACTATATTCAACAATTACAAAAAAGTATTATTGATATTGAAAAAATTGTTTTATACAAACCAGTATTATTGAAAGACCTAAAAAATAAGATTGAATGGTTATTATCTAGCCAAGAAGTACATAATAGTAATAGACCAACAACAACAATGATGATGATTCTTTGATATCAATCATTAGTAGTAAGCTGTGTCTTGTTTCTTCTTTTACCAATAAATTATCTTCAATTATTAAATATTATAATTAACACTGATATTTACTCGACGACAAACAAAAAACCTGTCATTCCAAATACCTTTGGCATACCATAGCCTTCTACATTTCCTTGGCTCCTACTACGATGGCTATGGCTTTTTATCAATATATAGGTTATAGAAAGTACTCATTATTTTATTTGAGTTATATTGGAATTACAATATTTTTTAGTATTGAATCCCTTACTTGAATTGGCAAATGATTTAAATAAAATGAAATGCTATGAAAATTTGATTTAAGAATTATAAGAATAGACATTATGCTACATGCTAGGCATTAGTACTAACATTTCTACCAATGTCTTAATAACTATGTAGATAAGTCAAATCAAAGTCAATGTTTCAACACCATCATGATGAAAAATTCAAAAAAATTATAGATGAATTTGTACTATCTTCATCTGGTAATGAATCAATAAAATACATTTTAAGAAACATAGATTTTGAGGCATTCAAATTAGGAATTTCTTTTTATCAAATGATATTCATATTAATCCAAAAAAATGCTATCCATAACAGAAAATCTTGAATATAAGATAAGTGACAAAATATTAAAGAAACTTTTTTTATATATATTTTAAAATAAGTTTCTAAGAATAAAAGCTAAATACAAGTACTGATAGCTCTACATTGGACTCCTCTTTTAGCACCGCTATCGGTATTACTCCCGACGGGCCCGTAGTTTTCTCGGGTTCACTTCTATCTTTTACAGTTAATTTTTCGATTGTCTTAATTAATAATAGATTATATTAAAGTAGCAAGTCATAATTGTTATAAACTATATAATATTTACAGTTATTATAATGTCTTCAAATTTTTCATCCACACAAAAGATTCCTCAACAGGCTACTGAACATAATAAATTAACAAAAGTTACCTCTGGCTATATGGAAATTGAGGAGTTTAAAGATGTAGATACTCATAAAGGATATTTCTGTTATAACTGTGACTATTTTATAAAACCCGAACATTGTATGATTGTAACAGATGAAGGTCAAGATTTAGACGGTAATATTTCTGGCAAAATACTTCCATATGCAATATGCTCTTTATGGACACCAAATGAAAAGGAGATAAAGTGAAAATAGAAATGTCTGATAAAAGTTTTATTGACAAAGCAAAAGACACTATTGGAGATGTTACAGAAAAAGCATCAGATACTATGGGGAAGGTGACAAAATTACAAAAACAAAGTAAACTCAAAGCAGGTTATATTGAACGTGATGAGTTTAAGAATTCGAATTTTCAAAAAGGATTTTTCTGTTATAATTGTATTTATTGGATAAATATGACTGGAGGAAAATGCATGATGGTAAATGATAAAGGACCAGATTTATTTGGTAAGGTTTCAGATGTAATTGCACCACATGGCTGTTGTAGCATATATACCCCAAATTTTGATGAAATTAACAAACAAAAAGTAGTAATTGTAGATTAATAATAAACTTCCTTTTTGGGTTAAAAAAAAGAAAGTAGTCTATTCTTCTTTCTCTAAGGTGCTAATCATTGCAGAAATGAGGAATATAGCTGTAAGCTTTTTAATTATGCAAAGGATCTAATTATGTTTCTGTTATTATTCTTAGAATTATTGATTACCTTTTTCCTCATCCTCTTTATTCTCATTATCCTTATCCTTATCCTTGTCGTTTTGATTGACTTCTACTTCTCTTACAAATTCTTTGATATCTTCTTCACTGATGGATAATTCTATTCCTGTGTCTTTTTCTAGATTCTCCTTTTGTTGTTTGGCTTTGATCACGATATCTTTTAACAATTTATTTTCACGCTCGGACTCTGACATTCCAATGCTATGAAGAAATTTGGATTCAGCCATTGTTGAATTTTTAATCATTTCTTTTAATTGTTCGTCCTTTGAAATTGAGATGGCCGATAATGAAAGACCGACAAGTATCAGATATGATCCAAGACCGTATGAGGAAACAGTGGAAAATCCAAAAGGCGGGTATGCCATATTTGTTAGAACCGATTGGGTGCCAGAAAAGAATAACATAAATCCATATCCAGCCATAATTAAATAACTTGCAAATAATTCATTGCCTTTAAAGTTCTTGACTGTAAGCTTGAATGCTATGTAAAACAAAATCCCTCCAAATGTTGAATTCAAAGCAACGACACCGTAGAATATTAGTTGTTCAAATTCTTCATGTGGTTCATAGATGTGAAGATGATACACCATTAAAGTGGAAAAATACAAAAGCGGTAGACTGAGTAGGAACCAGTATTTTGCTCGTCCAATCTTGTAAGAATAATGATATAAAATTAATGCTGTTCCACCCCATTTAAGGAAAAAAGATGCCATGTCATTATATTGATAAGTTTTGGCAAAGATTTTCCAGATTGAACCTTCCTCAGTAGAAAGAAAAGTTCCAGGAGATGTGGGAAGGATGGAGATAAAAAGTTTCTCACTAAATTGATAGGTAAATACTAACAGTATTGCAAATGATGCTATTGCAGCAGTTGCAAAAGATAATCCATATACGAGTACTAAAACTGAATTGCGATTAGTTTTATACCATGAAAGAAATACGTAAGTAAATATGGCCATCAGGATAGTACTTAGCATGTAACTTATCAGAGTCACTAGCATTGAGGATATCGGCAAATAATTCTGGTTTATTATTATTTCTAAGATAAGAAACACAAATATGGTAATTATTGTATATTGACTTATAGAAACAAATCTATGCATTAATCTTATTTTCCCATTTTTTTTCCTAATCTCTTCGCTTTTTTTAGCTACAAATTGTAGAACAAATATCTGACCTATCATAGTTATTATTGATAAGGTGATGAAAAGAACAATTCCTCCAAAGGTTTTTAGCGGTTGACCAATTAAGTCACCTGTTTGATTTAACAATGTGTCTAAGGATAGGACAGCGATAAGAACATAGATAACAATATGTATATTTTTTGTACCGAAATTAAGCAGTTTTTTGATATGGAGAGTAAAAAAATTTAATGGAGAATTCATTAGTCATTCAGAGACTGGTTGTTATATATGATTTTGTGTTAACCAGCTCCTCTTCCTGCACCAGATATAGTCCCAGAACCTAGTGCGGTCATGTTTTGATCGGGATTGGTCATGTTTTGATCGGGATTGGTCATGTTTTCTTGCGCGGAAATGGTTATTGTTGGATATGCAAGTAACATCCCTAAACCCGTTAATACCGTCATAATGATTAAAGTCGTTATTTTAATACCCGCGTTATTCAATACCTCAAAATATGAAAATATGGATATAAACATATTGTTGATTTTTCAATAATTGTATTATCCCATAACATCTGTTACACTCTTTTACCTACAAATACTACAAGTAAAGAGGAGTATTACACCAGGTGTAGTATAGAAAAGATTCTGTAAAGATAAGATGATGGTGTATCAGACCAAAATTATATGGATGGAAGATAACAGATATCCGTAAGACAATTAACATTTGCAGAACAAGTTTCTACAGATATTGGAATAGATATCAAAAAAATGGTTTTGATGGACTAAATGAAAGGTCCAGAACACCACATAATATCCATAGAATATACAAAAAAGTAGAACAAAAGATATTGCAAATCAGAAAGCAACATAGGTACTATCCTGCCAGGATAAAGGAAATTTTACAAAACCAATATAACATCAAAATTGGTCACATGACAGTCTATCAAATTTTATGCAAAAATGGACCAAACAGACCACCACTATCAAAATCAAGAATCAGACGAAAGTATACCAGTTAGCAGTATCAGGCAACAATGTCTATGTTACATGGTATGATTTCACTCCTGGCAACGAAGATATCTTTTTTGCAGTAAGCAGCGACAATAGTCAGACATTTAGTACTCCAATAAACTTGAGTAACAATACTGGAAATTCTTTCACGCCACAAATAGCAGCAATAGGCAACAATGTCTATGTTACATGGGGTGATGGCACTCCTGGCAACAATGATATCTTTGTTATAACTAATACTCAACCATTTGGTACGCCGGTAAACATCAGCAATAACCCTGGAAGTTCTGCGAATCCACAAATAGCAACAAGTTGATAAGAATAAAGAAATTATTATCGTATTCTTTCTCTTATATTTTTTTTATTTATCTAGTTAACTAAATTT
>DASVEV010000092.1:0-2019 GCA_036380415.1 Nitrososphaeraceae archaeon | reverse complement strand
AAAATATAATTGAAGTGCTTAGGTACACTTGCTAACATAGTATTACTAAATTAGATTAGTTAATGTTTATTATGATTTCCAATTGCTAATTTTTATTTTAAAATCAATTAGGAAAAATGATTAGTTGAATTTTTTGTTACTAACCTTAATAAAATACCGCTAGAGGAATACAATTATAATTTTATATCTATATGAGCTAATTCTATTTGGATATATTTTTATTTTTGTTTATAGCCAAAAATAACTTTTTTCGAAAACATTTATAGAAATATTTGTCTATTCATGTATTAAAATACTCTTATTCAAATATGCCGTATATATAATAGGAAAAATAAATATATGAAAAAATCAGTTATTGCAATTCAATCATGTGTGATAACTACAATTGTATATGCACTTCTAGCCCCTATATTTTTTGAAATGGATAATGCTTTTGGAGAAGGAGAATACTTTGTTGTTGTTTATGATGATTATAATAAAGATCAGATGATGTCTACTCAACAATTAGTAGAAACTAAAGAATGTAAATCTCCTTGCCCATCTACTGCAGAAATGTGTATTGCAATGTGTGCTTAAAAAACCTATTTTTATTTCCTTTTTGTTAATTCTATTTTTATCTTTTCTGAACTAGTAAATTAGTAATAGATTCCTGTGTCTTAATAGTCCTAATTTTATTTACAATCTCAATATTCAAACTTAAAGGAATTATGGAAGAGACGGCCTACTTTATTTATCCTTGAATAATATGCTCATTGCTTTTTACAAAACCTTCAAGGATACTAGTGCATTCTTTCACATCTATACTGAGATAAGAGATAGAGGATAGATAATAAAGGGAAGTATATGAATTCGAGAAAACTACGGGCATTATCTATAACCTGGTTCATATATAAAAAGACCAGATTTTATAGCATCCCTACTAGTAAAGATAATTTACAAGAAATTTCCTTTTAGGTACTATTTCTTTTCTTCACTCTGTTCTTGCCGTTGAAAGATTTTCTTTACCTTTTCCTTTACCTTCTTTTTTCCGGCTTCTACATTAACAGTTCCAGATATAATTATCTGTACTCCTATAATTATCAAATCTATCGCTATTAATTTACTAATAAATAATTTTCCCCAGAAAGGAATGATATTAATACCAACAGAAATTATTATGGCTAATATTCCTACTGCTATGGTAAATCCTCTAATTAGTCTCTTGTCAGATTTATTGGTCAATCCATCAGCTATTCGTGAAAACCCATCTACCATCAATGAAAATCCCAAAATTAATAAAAGTACTCTAACAGCTGCTATAGGATATGTCAATGCCAATCCTGCTAGAATAATAGTCAATATTCCTAATCCTATAGTGAAGAATCGTAAGTTATGAGCAATAAACAATCCAGTAATAGTTTTTTCAAATCCTGTTATAACCAAAATTATAGCTATTAAAATGAGCAAAATTGTTAGACCTGAATTTGTTAGTGCAACAATTGCAAGTAAGATAGCTAAAGCACCAAGTATGATTTGAGCTGCTCTCACCCATTTTGGAGATTTTTTCATAGTTACCGTTATTACAGACCTTTATTTAGTAGAGTTGTATATTTCCAATAATTAAAATATTCTCTTAAGAATTAACCGATGAAGCAGGATTACATTATATAATACAAATCTCATCATTAAATATACCATTTATTCATACATAAGCAATTATTTAACCAACGAAAATATATACAAGTATTGAATTTTTAACGTTATGAAGTTAGATGCATATACAAAATCTACTTTAGTATTTTTAATAGTTCTCAGTCTTTCCATTTCTATAATACATTTCGAAAATACAAAAGCACAAACTATTGGTTCAACTGATCCGAAGGAATTATTAAAAGAATTCAAAACAGGAAAGGATGCTATTCAAAATGACATTCAGACAAATTTTAATCAATTAATTAATGAAGTTAAATCACAACTAAATTTTAGTTCTGTTGATTCACATCTTTCATTAGCCTCTCAAAATTTCATAAATGGGAGAAT
>DASVEV010000091.1:0-10590 GCA_036380415.1 Nitrososphaeraceae archaeon | reverse complement strand
TCAAGTATAAATATCATAAAAAGGAATTAGATGAAATCCCTTTAACTTAAACGATTAGAAATAAAGGTAGGTCAAATGGATTCATAATTATAACACCGAATAAAATGTGAATGATTTGCTTCAATTAATTCTGGCTCAGTTTTAGAACATTCCTCACTTGAATATAGACATTTAGATAAAAATTTACAGCCACATTTACCAGATGATGTGAGCTCAGTTTTTATCTTTATTTCTTGGTAATCATTAAATGTTGGAATTGCAGATATTAAAGCTTTAGTGTAAGGATGAAGAGGGTGTCGTAAGACTTCATGAATATTGCCTTGCTCAATTATTTGTCCTTTATATAAGATGATTATATTATCTCCGACGTATTGTGAAGTAGAGAGATCATGTGTAATATATAAAAAGGAAACATTTTCTTTATCTCTTAAGTTTTTCATTAATTCAAGTATCTGAAAACGTATAGAAACGTCCAACATTGAGACAGGCTCGTCTGCTATAATTAAAACAGGTTTAAGAACAAGAGCTCTTGCAAAACTAACTCTTTGTCTTTGGCCTCCCGATAACATATGAGGATATTTAGGAGATACCTCCTCAGGATCTAAATTTACCTTTTTTAAAGTAGAATCAATACATTCTTTTATTTCATTTTTTGAAATTTTTTTTTTGTGTACCTCTAGAGGTTCTTTAACAATATCAAATATCTTCATTCGTGGATCCAAAGAAGAATAAGGATCTTGAAAGATCATTTGAATTTTAGATCTTATTTTTAGTAACTCTTTTCCTTTGAGTTTAGTAATATCTCTATTATCAAAGATTATTTTACCCGAATCAGGATCAATTGATCGCATTATAAGTTTCGCTAGAGTTGTTTTTCCTGAACCAGATTCTCCTGCAACTACAAGTATTTCGCCCTTACAGAGTTTTAAATTGATATTATCTATAACTTTTATCTTCTTAGAGGTTTTGAAACTAATTACATCAATAATCCCAGTACGTAATCTAAAATATTTATTTAAATCTACTATATCTAGCACTGTGTTTTTCAATTTAATTTGTACACTTGTGAAACAAAAAATTTGAATTTGGTTAAGATGCTTCTTTCTTTAACCCAAATATCCTATCAAAATAGTCAGAGTGTTCTTTGCCTAGCTCTTCTGCCTCGCTTTCAGGAATATTTGCCAAGTTTCTTGCAAGTTTCATTTTATATTCTAATTGCATTTGACGAGCAATTTGGATTCTCTGTGCTTGAGGAGAGCCTGCCCCATGCATTGATTCTGTCAGATAACCAACCGCATTTCTTCCTAAAGTCATATTTTCAATGAGCCGTAAGATTCGTACCCTTTTCTCAATAGAAACTCCTTTCCTACCTTTCAGATATTTCTCTAAAAGTGGCCCGGTCTCAGGGCTGCGAAAATCTTTTTCAGAAGGCATGGTAACTACTAATCCTCCAGCGATGTCTTGCGCTAATCTGCTTATTTCATAAGGAAAGCGAGTTACGTTATGTTTACAAACATTGGCAAGCATATCGTCATTTTGATAATTACCAGCCTTAGTTTTATATGATTGAAAAGAGGAGGCAATACCTGTTCCAAATATTGTTTCATTTAGATGAGTCATTTCAACCAATTTATCCTTAATATGTGAGGCATTGGCTACACCATTAAAATCAGAAATAGATGCTGCTGCACCAATGAGTACATCACCTAATCCTGTTTTACATACATAACTTCTCCGATGATAACAAGTAAACCGCTCTATAAGCATGGCAGCATAATCAAACTCTCCATCCATAAAGATAAGTTCGTTAGGAATGAATGTATTATCAAAAATTATCATTGCTTCCTGGCCGGAATATTTAGAATTACCTGCATCTAGATCACCCTCCTCCATACTTCTTGTATCGCAGGACTGTCTTCCATAGATATACGTTATTCCTTCAGCATCTGCTGGCACAGCGCCAACTATTGCATAATTTTTATCTTCATCACGCAACCTCATAGTTGGCATTACTAAAATCCAATGAGAATTGATACAACCAGTTTGATGAGCTTTTGCCCCGGTAATATAAACACCATTTTCGTCACGTTTCGTAACATGAACAAATAAATCTGGATCTTCTTGTTGGGAAGGAGACAGACTTCTGTCCCCTTTAACATCTGTCATAGCTCCTCCTATGACATGATTTTCTTCTTGGATTTTTTTTATGAATTCCTTTAATCTTCCATGATATGTAGTATTGTATTTTTCATCAATTTCAAATGTAGTGGAATATAAAGAATTTAAAGCATCCATGCCTACACATCGTTGAAAACAAGTTCCAGTCAGCTGACCAAGCTTTCGCTGCATTTTATTTTGGTTGACTAAATCTGTAGTATTTTCGGCAATATGTAAGAACCTGTTCACTCGTCGACCAGAAAGAGAGGATTCAGCAGATGCAAGCGATGGATCTGCATTAGCTATATCGTAAGTTTCTGCAACAGCATTTATTGATGGTCTAATCATAGGATGATCCACGGGTTCTTTTACTAATTTTCCAAAAAGATACACCTTAAGGTTCCTATTCCTTAAACTTTCAATATACTCTCGACCATTGTTGATAGGCATATATTATATATATAACGTTTGGATATTATTTATATATTATCGGCATTTCCAAAAGTGCGTTAGAAAAATTTAAGTGTTTTCGGTAGAGATATAGGTAATATTATAAGAAGTTTATTTTTAATTTAGTTTAATGTAGATATGAAGTTAGCAGACTCTAAAAAAGACCAATTCAGACGATTAGCCAGAGATCAAGGATACAGAAGTAGATCCGCCTTCAAGCTCAAACAGATCAATGAATCTTATAGAATATTGAATAAAGGTCAATGCATAGTAGATATTGGTTGTGCTCCGGGTGGCTGGATGCAAATAGCATTATCTGCGGTAGGAACAAAAGGTAAGGTAATAGGAGTAGATATAAAAAAAATTGACCCATTAGCTAATGCCTTTGTTATTCAAGGTAGTATTGAAGAAGAAAAGATATGGGATTCTATTCTGACGATTTCAAATTCACGTGTTGATGTTGTGTTATCAGATTTGTCACCCAATGTAAGTGGAAATTGGGAATTAGACCATGCAAGACAAATAGATTTAACTAGAAGTGCTCTGAATTTAAGTCGTAAAATTTTAAAGAAGGGAGGCAAAGGTGTTTTTAAAGTTTTTCAAGGTGATATGCTTAATGAACTAATTATTGAGCTGAAAAAAGGGTTTAATAAAGTTATAATAACAAAACCAAATGCAAGTAGACAAGTCAGTAGTGAGATATACCTAATTTGTATTGATTATAAATCACTGTAATTTGTGTTGTATTATTTTCATCTTTAGAAATTATAGAATTTGGTTGACTTTCTTAAAAAAATATTTTCACATTAACTTTGAACCTACTTATAATGCATTGATAAAAAATGGATATTGTTATTCTCAAATAGTTTACAAACAAAGGATAGAAAACAAATTACAAAATATGAAAAGGAATGTTTTTACAAAGTTCTATTCTCAAGAAGGGATGTTCGGTCTCATTTCATCAAAAAAAACATCCCATTATCAACCTTATTGAGAATTATTAATGCTGCACATCATGCACCATCGGTTGGATATTCACAACCTTGGAACTTCATACTGGTAAAAGAAGAAAAAACAAGGAAAAAAATTAAGGATTCTTTTTTAAAAGAACATGAGAGGGCAATTAAGTTACTAGAAGATAACAAGATAAAACAAAATAAATACAAATCTCTGAAGCTAGAGGGGATTTTGGAATCAAACATCAACTTATGCGTTACTTATGATTATACTAGATTTGCACCATTTATAATAGGAAAGACTTCAATTCCTGAAACAGGAATTTATAGTGTATGTTGTGCAATTCAGAATTTATGGCTTGCTGCAAGAGCAGAGGAAATAGGGATGGGTTGGGTGAGTATCATCTCGAATAGAGAATTAAAAAAGATATTAAATATTCCTAAATATATAAAACCCATAGCTTATCTCTGTCTTGGATATGTTTCAGAATTTTCACACAAGCCTGACTTGGAAAAATCAAAGTGGTTGAAGAGATTGGCTCTTAACGAAATTATATATCTAGAGAAATGGGGAAGAAAGGTTAATAAAAAAAATCAAATTTAAAGAATAATAAGAGACCCCACTATTTTAAATAAGAATTAATTATTTTTTTACTAGATTCCATTTTTCTCGATTGGTTAATAATAATCCATGTTGCATATTCATCAGTAAATAATTGATATATAAATGATCGTACTACATACATTATGTTATTTTTTTTAGTTTATTTCTTGATATTTGCTACTACCAGTTGATATCACTTGTTATTTATTGATATTAATTACTATTGTTTATGCATGAAATGACTTTTTTTTTGGAATACAAATTTACATAAAAATATTTTCTTTTTGTTACATTTTTTAAGAAATGTACTTTAAACTAAAAGCATATTCATGTATTAACCACCAATTTTTGATTCCTGGTAAAATAATTCAAAATATGAATAGTATTTATCCCATAAATGTTACTAAAAAAGGATTTTCTTCCTTCCTTGTTTTTACAATTATTATTTATTAATAGTAAATAACAACAATAACAAACACTATCATACAACCATGACAAGGATTCTAGAGGAGGCAGGAGAGAAATTAAGATTCTTGTAATAGAAAACCTGAGGACTTAATCGATGTACAGAATGTACCATTTATATCCTTGCTGCTGCAGAATGAAGGAAACTGGAGGATATTTACTAATACCACACTATTCAGTAATAAGTGGCAAATCAATTCTCATTTGCATTAGTTAGTTAACTCCCTCTATAACAATGGGTGTATCTTCTAGCTTGCATTCATTTCACAAATAAAACATTTCAGCCATAATTCTACATTTAGACGTTACTTAAACCCGGTAGGTATTCGAAACACCATGACCATCATATTATGGTGAAAATGAATAAACTTACAGGGAACAGTTTATGTAGATTAATGAAGTTGATATAATTAAATACTAGACCATAGTTCGATTGAATAATTCCCTCATTATACCAAACATCTGGAAATCCACTAAAAACTTCGAGTTGTTCTAATCTTTGCTAAGTTATCCATTTTTCACCAACATTTATTCAAATGGGAAGGGGATACAAAAGCTGTAGCTTATACTCATTTGTATTGTGGGTCGAGGATTCTCCATAGATAAAAAGTTAATGACATAGAAGGAAGGAAAGCAAATATTCAATAAGGTTCTACTAATAGTATAGCCCCCAGATTGGTATAAAAATCCAAGAATTTTAACTCAATGGCATGGTTGGACACCTATAAAAAAGATTTTCAGGCGATATAGCAAAATATAGTGATTCTTAGGATTTGGATCTTATAACAAGTAAAACGATACATTTACTAGTGGTAGGTTTAGTATTGTTCATCGTACAAGCGTTATTACTAAAGTTCTCTTTGACTTGACCCATAATCATATATCGTTCAAAACCTCACATATGCAATCATTGAAAATACTTTTTATATCTTTTCACTAAATGCGAAAAATAATATTTCTATGGTGATAATTATTATTAATGACGTTTAAAAAAATTTATCTTACTATAGCTGTTATACCAGTAGTACTAGTTACTATTTTTATAGTAAATAACATTACCTTTTCAAATAGAAATGATTTTGATTTAGACATTGATGCTTTAAAAGAAGAACAATCATTATTTATTCATACTAGAGTTACAATAACTAATACTGGAAAACAACCACTTACAAATATCAAGGTTAATTATGGGAACAAAACTGAAACCGTATCACTTCTAGAACCAGGACACTCTTTTCCACTTAGCCCACCAGCAGGTAGCAATCTTCAAAGAATAATTGTTACTTCGGACCAAGGCATTAATATTACAAAAGAATATAGAACTCCAATTAAAATGCCCGGAATGATGGGTTCGTAAAAGGGAATAAAATTTTTTTATTAAAACAATTTTTATTATGACAAGTATTCCTTCCATCCACTTTGTTCTAGTTTACTTGCTTTAGATAGTACTTTGTTTTTAATATCTATTTTATATTTTTCAATTTTGTCAAATAAAATTTTATTTTCGATTCCTAACATCTGGCAAGCCAAGATAGCTGCGTTGTTTCCTCCGTTTATTGCTACAGTAGCAACAGGAACCCCAGGGGGCATTTGTACAATAGATAACAAAGAATCCAATCCATCTAAACTTAAACCCTTTATCGGAACACCAATCACAGGAATAGGGGTTAATGAGGCAATCATGCCTGGTAGATGGGCAGCACCTCCTGCACCCGCGATAATAACCTTTATTCCTTTTTTTGCTGCGTCAAGAGCATATTGAACCATTCGTTCTGGAGTCCTATGTGCTGAAACAATAGTTAAGTCGTATGAAATATCAAAAGTTTCTAATATTTCAGCAGCATCTTTCATAACCAGGAGATCAGAGTCACTTCCCATAATAATGGCAACTTCACGTTTCGACAATTCGTATGTTATTTATCTTCAATTATCTCTAATGAATTTTTTGCATCTGAGCATCTATAAATAGCCTCATCTAAAGTTGGACCAGTACAAGTAACATGTCCTAGTTTCCTACTTGGACGAGTTACACGTTTTCCATAAATGTGAATTTTAGTAGAGGGAATAGATAATAAATGACTTAACCCTCGAATTCTATAGTTTCCTGAAAAGTTGGGTGGACCTAAAATATTTTTCATAACGGTGGGTCTCAACAATTCGGGCTTCAATAAAGGAAAATTTAATATGGCCCTAATATGTTGTTCAAACTGAGAAATTGAACAACCCTCAATGCTATAATGACCAGAATTATGTGGACGAGGAGCAATTTCGTTTATAAATATTTCATCGTTTTTGGAAACGAACATTTCTATTCCAAATATACCTATATCATTCAAACAAATAACTACTTTTTTTGCAATAATCTCAGCAGCTTCTTTAATTTTTAAAGAAATGGTTGAAGGAACTATTGTCGTATCTAGCACATTATTGTTGTGAATATTTTCTGCTATAGGAAAAGATTCAATTTGTCCTCTTTTATTCCTTGCAACCATCATTGATATTTCTTTTTTAAAATCTACAAATTTTTCGGCGAAAATCTCACGATTCTCAAAAGAATTGTAAGCGGGAAAAATGTCATCTTTGTTTTTAATAAGATAATTGCCTCTTCCATCGTAGGAGTCTTCACACGCCTTTAGCATAAATGGGTATCCAAATTCCTTCGCTACTAATAACAAGTCATTAGCTGAATCTATTTTTTTAAATTTTGCGACAGGTAAATTATTTTCATTTAGGAATGTTTTTTGTCTAAATTTATTTTGAATTAGGTAGAGAGAGTGAGGGGATGGAAAGATTGGATAGTTTTGTAATTCAAGATTTTTTAAGGCTTTTGAGTTAGCTAATTCTATTTCATAAGTAATTACGTCTGAATATTGTGCCAACTCCCTAATTTTGTCCTCATTTTTAAAATCTGCTACAATTAGTTTATCGCATATAGTTGAAGCAGGACAATATTTACTAGGGTCCAATATAATTACTTGAATTGACATTCTCTTAGCTTCCTGTGCTATCATTTTTCCTATTTGTCCCCCCCCAATAATACCTATTTTCCTCTGATTATGTATGGAGAGTTCATCTAGTAAAGCAGACATAAAGCAGTAATCTTAATTGTAAAAGACTGTTAAAAACTTATCAACAAAGAATGTAAACTACAATTACTATTAAATTTAAAAAAGCTTAAGCACATTATTAATGATAAAGAAAAATATTTATTTATTTATATTGATGTAATATTCTTCAAAAGAATAGGTTGATTTAACTACAAATGTTCTACTATTATATTAACTAAAATTTTTCACAATGTTTAATTAGAAGAACCTTCTAGAATATTGTATGATAAAAGGTTCCCATCAGAATCGATACATTCAAAAGGCACCATCATCGTTTATCGAACAATCTGAATGTACTCACTGTGGGGGAAATGGATGGATCTATGAGTTCTATAATGACCCTGTGTCTTGGCGATCATGTCCCCAATGTTGCGAAGAAGAAAGTGGATAAAGAGTATTTTTTTAAATTCGGTTTAATCCCCAGAATGATGAGGATTAAATTATATTATTTTTCTTAATTCTTTTAAGAAAAGATAAATTAAACAAGAAGGACCTTATACTTCACCCTATGCAAAGAAAAGAAGAGGCAGTGAAGCGATGGTTTCCATTAGCTACAATTGCGGCTGGTATCTCCTTTATTGTTACTTTTTTACTCAATCTTCCAATTGAGAGGGTAATTGCATCTACTGCATTGGCTGGAGTCATTGTTTTTAGCGGATTTTTTTTTAGGTCATTTGGCAAAGATGAAAATGCATTTAAAGAAACACCAGAGTAAAATGTCACCTTTGAATAAATTGTTGAAAACAAGTTTTTATCAAATGATTTAAAAAATTGATCATAGGATTATTTTTAGTTTCTTTGCGTTGTTAATTATATTAAATGGTTAAAATCTCAAGCCAATTGTACTCACTATTATTTTTCATAGCTATAAGTTTACTTACGATTATAATAGTTCAGACTTTCTATTCGTTTCTGCAAAGTGGGATAGAAATTCAGCTATTTATCGTTTCTATCACTATAGAATTAATATTTGTTTTTGTTATTATCAAAGTATATGACGAATTAGGTTGTAAATGGGAAAATGTTAAGACTATACCTCTTTTAAAAAAAAAGAAAGAATACCAAACAACAGTCCAGAACAACTATTACTACAATAACAATGAGGACTCAAAAACTAGTTTTTGCACTAATTGTGGAATACCATTATCATATCACGGAAATTATTTGAACAATGAAAATAATCCAAAGTTTTGTAAAAATTGCGGCTATTTACTTCCTAGAAATATTCTTGGGGGATATAAACAAAAAACTGACTAATATTTGAATAGATAATGGTTAAATTACTTATTTTTTTATATTTAGTAAATAAATGTTGATCCTAAGAATTCTAAATGCATCATTGTTAGGTTTACTATTTGGATTCCTCTTTCAATATTCCTTTGCACTAATAGAACCAGAAGAGTTATTTGTATTTGCTTATCAGAAAAACACCATACAAGACAACTTATCAAATATTTCTGTCAATGATTCAACATATTTAAAAGGATATTTAATTATCGACCAGTACAAAATGTTTGTAGATATAGCTCTTACTGATAAACAAAAACAAGAAGGATTATCCATTAAAAATTCTTTGAATGAAAACGAGGGAATGTTGTTCTTTTTGGAAGAGCCTAGTAAAGCATCATTCTGGATGAAAAATATGCATTTTCCTATCGATATCATTTGGTTAGACGCAAACTTTTCTATTGTACATATAGAAAAAGAACTCCCACCATGTACCTTAGCATTTTATTGTCCAAGTTACAAACCACTTAAAGAATCTTTATATGTTTTAGAAACAATAGATGGGTTTGCAAACGATCATCATCTTAAGGTAGGAGATAAAATTGATTTTCACTTATTGGAATAAATTGGACATTTCCTACTTATTTCAAAACTATCTATTAATATTGTTTATTAATCTTTCTGAATTTTATTTTTCTCCATAATCTACATTTTCTCTAATGTTTGGAGCTTCTGTTTCCCGTAACATTAAAAAAAATATGGAAGATTTAGAAAGAATTTAGTAATAATATTTTTTCCTTAAATAATCATAATAAATAATAATAATCATCAAATTATTTGTACTTCAAGATTTTAATCTACAAATCTTTTATTAAAATATTGAAGGTCGCGAGACTTGTTAAATGTATTTTCTATAATATTCATTGGACAAATATAAGCAATGGAATAATATCAGTTATTCTAATACATATACATTTAAAATTTTATTTGTTTTGATATTGTTATAATCCCAGTTTTTCTCACCAATATCTAATTTTTTTAAACTTATATCTGGTAGAACTGCTAAGACAGTCTCAAAAATATTTTCACTGATAAGAATTTGGTTTGGCTTGGCTAAGGCGGTTATTTTGGCTGCAATACTGATACCAGAACCAATAATATCAATATGAGCTATATCGACATTTTTTCCATACAATACTACCATGGAGTCACCCAAGTCAATACCTATCTTAATCTCAATAAGAGGTAGCTTATTATAAAAAACAGGGTTAATAACCTGAGTAAGAACTTTTAGCATAGTTTTTGCACAATTGATGGAATTTAAACATGCTTTCTGTGCGTCAAAATCAGCAGGAAATATACCTATAACTGCATCTCCTACATATTTTAGAACATAACCTCCATATCCAGAAATTATCATACTCATCTCAGTAGAGAAAATATTAATAATTGAAATTAATTCCGGTGGTGTCAGGGACAAAGTTAATTTTGTAGATCCGACCAGATCTACACAAAGAACAACAAGTTTAGTTTTATTGTTGATATGTCGCCTTAAATATTGCTGACATTTTAATGTTGATAGATCAATTGGAGGTCCTTGTTCTAAGGTCCTTTCAACTCTAAT
>DASVEV010000090.1:0-14307 GCA_036380415.1 Nitrososphaeraceae archaeon | reverse complement strand
GGAAATATTGTCTTTGTGGAATCTGAATAGTCCAAAAGTGGAATCTCCATAATTAATGAATTCCATCATTTCAAGCTTGGTTATTTCAATGTTTTTTTCATTATTGTTTGTTAGACGATAAGCCCAATTGTCATCATCTATCACTCCTAGATCAACAAATTCTTTATGCATGATAGGTGTTAACATCCAAGAAGGAATATTAACCTCTTTATCATTAAGAAAAAATGGTTTTTTTTCAACAATTAATTTGGTATAGATATTTGAAGGAATTTTAATACACTTCAAGTATATTTTTGAATACATCTCTTTATCGATAAATGAGACAATTGATTTTATAAGAAATTCCTTGATTGTTAAATAAGATATTTCTTTATTTTGTTTTTGCGATCTACATATGTTATCGCATCTACAATCAATTATTGGTTTAATGTTATCAAAACCAAAAAACTTAACAAGAATCACTGTAGTACAATTATTGCATCTTTGGATCCTAAAAAGAATCTCTTTGTTATAAGATATCAGGTCAACAGATGGTCGCGGCTGATTTTTATAATGATTCGAAAAATTCACATTCAACATTGGATTGTACAGATAAAAATCTCTTTTAGGTAATATGTACTCAGTTGGAAGATCATTCAATAATTGAACGGATCGCAACATTTCCCAAAATATGGAATGAGAATTTTTATTACTTTTATGAGTGTCGAGAATTGGTAAAATGTCCTCATCAAATGGATTATTTATATATGAAGTGGCGTCGAATGGTACTGAAGATTTATGTTTAGCTCTAAAATATACATCGAGATTTTGTGGTCCTCTATGGATATATCCGTTATTATTGTAATTGTAGCTTGCTGATAACAGATTATTCGGTATTTCTGACCCAGGATGTTTCCTCTCGATATGCTTTTTCATATTGTATCTTCTATTAGAAGTAAGTTTACAGTGGAGGCAGACATATCTACCATATTTTAAATTGGTACCTCTGACTGATAACAGATTATTCGGTATTTCTGACCCCGGATGTTTCCTCTCGATATGCTTTTTCATATTGTATTTTCTATTAGAAGTAAGTTTACAGTGCGGACAATCATAAAGTGGCATACTCTATTGTAATTATCCTTCAAATAATAACTTACTGCAGTACTGCAGTAAGTGCAGGAGCTGCAGCAATACAATAATAAGCAAACTAACATAATGGACCTTGTATAGTAATGTGCAATAGTAGCTAGTCATAATGATTTTCATGATGTTAGCGTTTATGATATTACTTTTGACATTTTAATAGTTAAATCAACAATTAAACCCATACATTCAGATTCTTTAAAAAATACTATTCAGGATTATGGAAGTATATTAATTAAAATTACAGAGGGTACTATTGATAAAAATCTTACTCAAAGCGTTATAACATCATTGCAAAAGTATAGAAAGCAACAAAGCAACAAAATTGGATTAGCCATGATGATTGGAGAAAATGTTACTCAGGAAAGTTACGATTTAATTCCTAAAATAAAATATAAAAACTATCATTAAAAATCTAATAATAATAGAAAAGCCTAATACTGATCCTGATATAATGAATTAAATATTCCTTAACTTGATATGCATTTTCGTTATTCATATTTCAGAAATTTTCTGAATCCACAAACTGTTCAGCATTTTCTTTATAGGAACCATTTTCACAGATACGCTTGGACCATAACTTCATGAGTAAATATATTTTCGACACATATTAAAACAGATGATACAACTAAAACACAGGATATCTTAAGAGTTGAACAAAAATGTTAAGAAAAATTTGATTTTTATTTTTCAACTATCCAAATAGAAAAGGAATGTCTAGAAATAGAAGATGATGCAAAAGATATTGAAATAACAAAATAATGTTTTGTTAACTTATAGGCTCATTACTAGTTAAATAATATAAAAATTCTTTTCCCAATGCACTAATATTGTCAAATGAATTATTTTATACAATAGATTGTTGATTAATTTCTCAACATAGGTTTACAAACAATACTAAATACAATATTCACTATAATAAGGGTACCAAATATCTCATCTCTCAAACAATCAATCATCACTTGATTTGTCATACTCGAAACACAATCATATTGGAATATTATTAACGATTATATTTTTTATCAATATGGACCTTATTCTGAATGGGTAAAAAGACAACTCGATATTTTAGTTCAGAACAATATAGTAGATGAGAAAAATGAAAGAGGAAATAATTCAAAACAAATTTTTATATATAGATTAACAGATTCAGGAAGAAAATATTTAGATACTATAATCAAGTTTTTGGATCAGAACTTAAAATTAAAAACGGAGAAATTATATGAAAAAATATATGACTATAACACAGATGATTTAGAGATAATGACTTCTTTAGTATTTCTGCGAGAAGATGGAATAAAAAATAACAATGATTTACTTGAAACAGTTAAATCGTACAAACCAAGATTTGACCAGATCAAATACAAAAAGATTTTTTGGTATTTGATTTATTAGCTAACTTATCAAAGTAATTTAGTAAAATTATTTTCTTTATATATTTGATTGTATTTCATAAGCACTAAAATAGTAGATATTGTTTTTTATATTTTACCTTTTTTTGGTTTTGAAGAAATTGATCTTGATATTATAAAAACATAATACTATTAACCCAAAATAGTAGAAACAAAGAAAATATTAGACTAAAATTTGATATCAACAACTTTTAAAACATCGAGATGGTTATCTTAAATGTAATATATGCATTTAATTATAAAATTAAGGAGTATGAAAAACTGTATATACGATACACAATATTATTATCATTTACAGAGCTTCATATATAGTATTATTAAAGGAAGTAAATTTAATTAGATACATGAGTAATAAAGCACTTAAGCCTAGAATATGATTATTTTCTTATAAAGTATTAGAAATAACTTATTTTCTTTTCAAATAAAATTTAGATTAAAAAGATATAGCAACATAAAATGGGTATTGTTTTGGATAACGTTAGTTAATATTTGTGCCTTAATTATGTAATAATTTCCGTGTTTCGTGATGTTCTTCTCTTTAACAATAAAGAAAAAGTCAACGACACAGTTGACAGCAACGCAGCTGTAAAGAAGATCATATTAAACGATTCTGGTGAAGGGTATACACCAGCAATACCATCTATCGACATATGAAATGTATGCATATATGTTCCAGCTAATGCAGGACCTATAGCCATTCCTATGAATGAAAGTAGTGCTCCTATTCCTGTCGATATTCCCATAAACTCCTTTGGAGCTGAAGAAACGATCAAGTTCCACGTTGCAGTGATTGTCAGTGCTAGCCCGATCGCAATTATTGTGAGATTTATAGATACCACGAGTCCTGTGGAGTGGAATATCAACAAACCAATGGCTCCTGCAATGCTGATCGTACCTCCTAACACCGTGGGCATTACTTTTCCTAGTTTAGATATAATGTAGGATGTTGCACTAGAGAATAATAAAAATACTAACATAAATGGAAGCTGGATGTAAGCCGCATATACAGCATCTCCACCGAAACCAGCAGGGTTAGGGCTTCTTACTAATTGCACTATCGTAGGATATACCAGAAAAATTGTGGTCCCAGTAACTATCATTATGATATAAGATGGCAACAAGATTCTTTGTTTTAACAACCACAAATCAATCAAGGGCATCTTTGTCCTTTTTTCTATAAAGATAAAGAGAATCAAAGAAGTTGCTGATGCGATAAAAGAAATTCCTGCAATCTCCATCGAATTTTTTAATGAGTTACTATTTTCTATGAATGTTAATGCAATCAGAAAAGATGTTATCGTAGCTGAAAGTGATATAGCGCCCTTGATATCTATCATGGACTTTCTACCATTGGTAGCATGTTTTTTATTACTATTGTTATCGTTTCCAGATGACGGTAGGTACTGCTTCGGCTTTGGCTTATCATCATTAGGGACAAATCTGGCAATCAATAACGTTACAATCACTGCTGCTGGGGCTATGAAGAAGAAAGTGGCATGCCATCCAAAATTCTGGATTATGTTCGCACCTATCAGTAATCCAACAACTGAACCGCCCGACGCTGCTGAACTGAACACTCCCACAGGCATAGCAAGTTTTTCTGGAGGAAACGAATCTCTAATAATACTAAAAGCCACAGGAACCGCAGCCAAGCCGACGCCCTGGATTACTCTACTAGCCAGAAGAAAAAATATATTGTCGGAAAATCCTCCTGCAACAACACCTATTATATACAGCACAAGCAAGATAAGTAGCACTTTCTTACTACCATAAATATCTGAAAACTTACCTGCGATTGGTGTCATAACAGCAGCTACAATGAGATATGCACTAAATATCCAAGCTGCAGTGCTATATGGTATGTTAAAACCTTGCATTATATCCGGAATAGCCGGCAGTAACATAGTTTCGGAGAACATCACCACCAAAAGAGTACTACTAAGTAAAACTAGAATGAACCGCGCTGAACGATTATGGATTACTGCTGTTTTTGTTGTTGTGTTTTGTTTTTCTATCTCTTTTCGTCGTCTTTTCTTTTCTCCATCCATTCTAGAAATTTGAATTTATGAGATATATATTCTAGAGTTTACAAATGTATAAGAATTATTTTATTAATCACATTCAAACTTCTAATCATGTATTTTCATATTCCTCAAGTTTTACTTGATCCATCTCTTCAGCAGTAAGAAGAAGAAGAGAGAACACATATTTCTTTTTGATTTGATGAATTTTTCGATGTAAATGTTCAACAAATTTTAAACATAATTTAAAAACAGATAAGGTTGAGAATATAAATATTGATCTTTTAAGTTGGATTATTATCTTTTTTAGATAACTTTTAACAAAAATACTATCAGAACACAATTAAAAATTTATTGACAACTAGGTTCTTAAGATAAGCAAATGATTTTGACACAATTTTGTAGTTCGATAATCTTTGGGATTATCGCATTGAGTCATTCATTTTTACAAAAGAATTTTATATTAATCAAAAGTTTTGTTATTCAGTTCCTTATAGATATACAATAAAAATAAGATAACAAGATTATTAATAAAAAAATTTTATGTAAAATTACAAATTCTTAACGTTCTACACCAAATGCTACTTTTATTGTAGTTTTATATTGAGTAATATTACCTGTATTAGGATCCACCGTAGCAGTCTTACTTGTAACTTCAATTCCTGTAATTCCACGTATCGTCTTTGTTGCCTCGTCTAGGGCAACTTTGGCTGCCTCTTGCCATCCTTTATCTGAACTACCAATAAGTTCGGTTATGTTTGCAATATTATGAGTCATATTTGTTATTGGGATTAATGTTTATTAATTGTTATTAATAAAAGAATCTCTCGAAATGTTATAAAAAACAAACAAATTGACAACTATAATTTGTTATATGCAATCAAATGTCAAGTGGAAATTAATTAAGTAGTTTCAATAATTGTATTATGTACTTTAATAAGTTTTAAACTACTAGAACAGAATATAAATTCGATTATTTTTTAACCGGTTTTTGATTTACTAATAATCTGAATCTATGATGAGGTGTTCCGATTTTTATATTCCCCTTTAATTGTTTATTTAAAAGAAATAACGATGATTTTCTTTAATTCTATTGTTTTTATGGAAGAATTTTACCTATGGCTGTTGTCAGCATATAGCCATGTTATTTAATAAGCGTAGCCTCTCAAGGAGCAGATTGGCAAATAAGGCTTGGTAGGCAGAGTATATTTTCCTCCTTTTACTTCATCAAAAAACGTTCTCTATTATCCTTTTCTTTAGTTTATCTGAGATAGATGTCTTTATTTACATGAAGAAAGATTATATTCTTATGGGACTATTTGATAGATTTAGAAAAAAGAAAAAAGATAGTGAAGATCTGGGCGGAAAAACAGCTGATATATATGATGAACAACGAAAAAACCCGGAAAAAGAACCAGTAAGTAACTAACTTCAACTTATTTTTCATTTTTTATACCTAAATATATTAAAATATTGCACCACTCCGTTATTATCATAAACTTTCAGTAGACACGCAAACGAAGAAGAGTTAACTGTTTTTTGGCACAAAATTTCTAGTATATAAATATAACCGTATAATTCGAAAAATTATTTAATGTTGACAACACTTTATCGGTTATTTTTCATCCGACATTAGTATAAACTTAAGCATTAGTTATAGAAAATATTTGATACAATAGTTATTTATTTTACAATTAAAGGTAATATAAAATATAATTAAAAAAGTTAACAAAGCCCTATGAAAATCTATTATAATGACTGGATTAAATCTTAACCTAAATTATAGTTAAAGAAATTTGTAAAATATTAATAGTTAATAGGTTTTTTATTGTTTAGGTGAATTGATTGTCAACTTCCAATACAAAAAAAATTAAATTTTCAAAAATCTTAGTTCCGATTGATGGATCTCCATCTTCATTGACTTCTGCCATATATGCAACTGATTTCGCATCCACTTATGATGCTGAAATAATTCTTTTATCTGTTGTTCCATCACAAATAAAACATGGAGATTCATCAGGAGTTTTTGGAATGGTTACTCCCCACCACCTTGATCAATATAAAAAAGAAGCAGAAAAATGGTTTAATAAAATAATTGATGATCTTAAAAATCAAGGTTATAATATTAACAAAATTACAACTGATGTTATAACAACTCCCATGTCTATCGTTGGAGCAATAGTTGATTATGCTGAAAAAGAAAATACTGATATGATTATATTAGGAAAGAGTGGAAGTACTGGATTTAAAAGAATATTGTTGGGTAGTACTGCATCAGGAGTAGTAACATATGCTCATTGTCATGTATTTGTAGTAAGGTGATTTCTAATTCTGTCTACTTAAATTAAAATACCTTGATAGAATCACACCAGTTATCTTTCTAATATTTGTTATAGATGTGTGTAAAAATGTTATTACCAGTATTATTACGCTAAATATTAGCATTTATTAATTTCCCCAAACAATGAGTATAAATAACATATAATTTTATTAGATTACATATAACTAAGTATTCTAATATGCTATAGACATAAAATGTATATTGCTAATCAAATATTATATAGGAAAGAAATGAATCGTTTTAGTGCTCTAATGTTATTAGGAGAATTGTATCTTTAGAAATTACAAAATATTATATGTTTTATAAATCTTCATTATGTGTAAGATTAAAAATACAATATTTTCTAATAGAAATTATAATTCAATTTTGTGATCCATCTGAATAATCCATTGCAAATAAATACCAACTAAAACGATGGCACTTGTCTAGTAATTTGCAGAATAGTAACAAGTACAATTTTAGTTACTGACGTAAGAAATTCCATATCAAGATTAGCAGGTACGTCAGGGCAACTATATAGTGATGATTGTCTTCTTCGTCTGATAGATTTTATGCTTATGCTCTTGTAGGAAACTATAATAAATAAAATAAGAAATTGATATAAAAATTTTTTGGAGCTAAACAAACTACGATAAAACTCGTGGTTACCAAATTTGTATACTGTTTAAATTTAGTTTATGAAGATAAACATCTTTTAATATTCTAATTCTTTAGATATTATAGTAAGTAAAAATGAAATGTTCCACTTGTATTCAAAAATTAGTATATCTCAATCAACTAGAACGTAATGAAAATCAGGTTTTGATTCTCTATGAATGCAGTAATTGTAAAACCAAATTTATAGAATATAAACCAGGAAATGGATATCCTACATAAATTTACGATTGATTAAAAAAAAGTCAAAGTTATATAATATAAATTATTTAAGATTGCTAGGCTTTAAATGACTATTAATTTTTATAATACTATTTTTTCGGCGCCTCAAAATTTGACAGATAAATATAAATATATTGCTATTGTTGTATTTTTTTTGAATTTTGATCAGAATAAAGATATCCTAATATTTTAATCAACATATTAACAATATTGTTTACCTTAGTACATAATTATTCTAGAGAAATTACTCTCTTTTTCTATAACTAAAATTAAACATAGAAAGCTTCTAATTCTCATTATAAAACAGCTTGGTTACATAATGAATTTAAAGCATTAGTTTCTACTTTAGATCTCTCTGATTTCACCACTGAAATTAATAAATACTATTATCTATAATGATATTAATATAATATGTTTATATAATAAAGTTCCCTAAAAGAAATTTCTTTTTTTTATATTTTCTTAATTAGAACATTTTATTTATGATTATGCAATTCGTTATAAAATTCAAAAAGGTAGTTTGGATTTCAATCCACACTATTTGAAGAATGTTCATGCAAGGTGTTAATAATCATTCTCAGGATAAATAGCTCAAAATAATTCATCTAAAATTATATTTTTAAAATTTGTTCATATACTACTTAACTTATTCGTAGGTGCACAAATGGAGGAGGGTCAACTGTTTTTGGACACAACTTTGCAGTCTAATAGCAATCATACTTTGATTTTCTTTTATATTATATATTTAACAAAAATCAATAGTAAACTTAATCTTTGAAATTTTTTTATTAACAGTAGAAAATATTTACCCAATATTCTCCTTTGAAGACCAGTATGTTTCTTTATTCTTCAGCCATGTCTCATAGTCAGATAGTATTTTTGAATGGTCAAAACCAAGTTTTATATTTTCTAATTTGTTGATTTCAACCCATCTTAACTCTGCAACACCATCTCCCTCCTTTAGATTGCCCTTAATGATTTTAGCTATAAAAGTTATAGACATAATGTGTCCTCTTGGATCTCGATTAGGATCAGAATAAACTCCTAAAATATTAATTGGTTCTACCTTAACTAATAATTCCTCTTCTGCCTCTCTTCTTACTGCATCTTCTACTTTCTCACCTTCATTAACAAATCCTCCTGGCAATGAGAAATAATCCTTGAATGGGTCTTTGTTCCTTTTTATTAATAAGACCTTATTGCTATTAGAATTTTCAGATAGTATAATATCTATTGTTGGGATGGGATTTCTTGGTTTATCCATTTTATTGGCATTACTCATATAAATTAATGAGAACAAAAACTATAATAGGATTATCCAGTCAAAAAATAAAATATAGGCTATACACGCTTATATTTTCCAACTTAATTTTGTGAAGTATAAGGGCTTCGAGTTTGAAATGTAGTTGGAATCCGTAAACTGCTATTTAGATGTTTAATAACTTAATTTAATTATTTACCATAAGATTTGTAGTTGAATGGTAAAAATAACACAGTGAAATAACTGCACTTTGAATTTTTAGATAGTACAAACAGTGATTTTGTTAAAATAAGAAACTAAAATGTGATTTTAACTAGATCAAATCTATTAACGTCATTAACACACCTTTTGGAGAAAACTCAAAACTAATTGTTGAGCACTATCTTTGTATTTTTGTTTTTACAGTGTATACCAGACAATAACATAATAAAATATAAATTAATAAATTATTATACTAAATTATTGAAATTTCTAGTAACTACAGAAAATTTTTGAAACTATCCATGAAGAAGAAGATTTAAAAAGACAAGCAGAGTTGATTAAATCAAAATTAAAAAGTCCTTTCTAAATTGTGTAATGATTTTAGATCAATTTAGATAAAATATATAGCAATTGATTAGAATCTTTAGTATAAATAAATTCTATCAATACTGAGAGTTAATTATTATTCTTTTATAGTAGTTGGTAATAATTCTCCAATTTCACTATGCATTTTTAGAAATTTTAATCCTTTTTCTGTAGTCTTATAGACTTGAATTCCATCAAGATATTCTATTAGGTTATTTTCAACTAAAACAGAAAGATATTCTTTTAATTGAGCATAACTTAAAAAAGCCTTGTACATAATTCTTGTCTTGGTTGCTCCTCCATTTGCAGCGTCTAGTATCATTGCTACTATTTCTGTTCTACTTCTGTATTTCATATTTATATTACTATCCTTAAATACATAAATGTATACTAATATAATTTGGAAGCCATAGTATATATCAATTTTGGCTTCTTGATACTTTCTCAAATGATAATAGGTTACTTATATTTACAATAATTTTGAAAAAAAGGTACTAAATAGTCCAAAATCACAACAATAATGTATTTATTCAAAAATAATAGGAGTTGTCAATTAATTAATTTTAATTCATTCAAGGGTTACATATTTTTTTATATTTTTTAGAATCTTCGGCATCATCGCATACATCATCCTCATAATCTGCTTTATCTTCATCATCTTCAATTTTACATTTGCCATTATCCCATTCTCCACCATAATCAGAACAATACTCTTTAGCCTTGTTTTCTGCAAAAGCTGTTTGTTGGGTTCCTGAAATTGCTATTACACCTATCATCAGTGTTATCATTATTATTACTAATATTGATGCTTTCATCTATTTTTAGAAATATGTAGATATAATTAACTTTTTTTGACAAAATAAAATAATTTTTTATGAATTATAATGTCTTTCTAATCCTTGTAATGTAACTTTCTTCATAATCATATTAATATTTTCGGCGCCTAAAAAGTTTATGATTATATTACACAATAACTATCTTTGTTTGAGGATTCTTTTATTGCGTTTGTTGTTTATTATTTGTTAATGTGTTTGACAGCTATATTATTTGGTGAAGGGCTCTCAAAATATGGATTCGGAAGATTACATCCTTGGAACAATGAAAGAATCTATGATTTTTGGTCCAAATTCCAGCAAATGGGTTTAGATAAAACTCCAGAAATTTTGATTGAAGAACCAGAATTGGCTTTGGAAGAATCCATACGATCCTTTCACGACAAAGATTATGTGGACCTTGTTAAGAAGGCTGGAAAAACTGGTAACGGATATTTAGATACGGGTGATACTCCTGCTTTTAGAGGGGTATTTGAAGCATCTTCGTACGTTGTAGGATCAACTTTAAAAGCATTTGATATAGTAATTAGAAAAAAAAAAGGGATAGAACATGCATTTAATCCTATTGGTGGACTACATCATTCAAAAAGAACTGCTGCAGCGGGGTTTTGTATTTTTAATGACATTGGAATTGCTATAATCGAAGCTAGAAGAAAGTATGGTATTAAGAAGATAGCCTACATTGATATAGACGCACACCATGGGGATGGTGTCTATTATGAATTTGAGGACGATCCTCTTCTATACATTGCAGACATCCATGAAGACGGAAAGTTTCTCTATCCTGGTACGGGATCAGAATGGGAAACTGGTACAGGTGATGCTAGAGGTACGAAATTAAATATTCCATTAAATCCTGATTCAACAGATCAAGATTTTATTGCATCTTTTAAAAGAGTAGAAGATTTTATTGATAACAAAGCAAAACCAGAGTTAATTATCTTACAATGCGGTGCAGATTCACTAAAACACGATCCATTAACTCATTTAAATTTGACCCATAAGAGTCATAAATATGCAGCTAGTAAATTACACAGTCTTGCTCACAAGCATAGTAATGGAAGAATAGTTGCTCTTGGTGGAGGAGGTTATAATAAAATAAATATTGGTGATGCATGGACTGCAGTAGTAAAAGCTTTTATTGAAAAATTAGACGCTAATTAATGTTAGTGAATATATAAAAAAGATAGAAAAACAATTGAAGTCTGGATGAATTTATTTTAGAGATAACTTTTACCAATTCATATTTGAGTCTTATGAATGAATGAGTTCAATAACTAACATTGAAGCTTTGAGAGCTTCGGATATGACATGGGATCTGTAAACTTGTATTAATCTGTTTTATAACTTATTATTTTATTTCTTTTGCGATTGCATCTATTGCATAGGTAACGGTAAACTTAATGTTATTTGATAAAAGACTTCTATTTTCTCATCCTCATTTTTTATCCATTATAGAAGTTAACCTTCTAATTAGATCTTCAGTATTGATTGGCTTTTGAATAAAGTAGTCTTCACCAATTGTTTTAGTAAAGACTAATCGTGTTTTTCTAAATTTTTCATAGAACATTTCACTAGCCGTTAAAAAGCAAATTTTTACTTGAGGGTCTTTTTCTTTTAATTTACTATATAATTGAAATCCATCCATTTTTGGCATCTTTATATCGAGAATTATTAGATCATATAAGTTGCTTCTATAAGATTCTAAAGCTATAGTAGGATCATTAAATGTATCTACTTTAAATCCCTCTTCTTCTAAAATATCCTTCATCGTAAAAATGATATCCGCTTCATCATCTACTAATAAAATTCTTTTAGTCATTGTTATTAGACATCACTTCCGATTGATTACACCCCTATCTCTATTAATTATCAAAAGCATAAAATAAAAAGTAGATCCTCTACCATTGGAATATTTTTTGTCCGTATTTTTCCTTGATTAACTTCTTAGTTCTAAGATGAATAAAAAACAGTATTTGAGTATTAAAATATTAAGAGTCAAATGATTTTGATACACTTTTGTAGTTCATTACAATTTTATTTGTTATAGAATAACCATAGAGAATAATTTATAACAAACTATAATAAATATGATCCAAAAGTTAGTTTGGATTAAATCCACACTATCCGGAGAATGTTCATGCAAGGTGTTAATACCCATTCTCTGGAGTAGTAGTATAGCATGTTGTGCTTTATCTAGAATAATTCTCGTTTGAATTTAGGTTTTGTGTATACTAAAACTTTTTCGTTAGCTTGCAAACGGGGAGATAATCAAATGATTTGACACAAATTTGTTAGTGCATAAATGGTTTTTTTAAAATAATAAATATATATGAAATCAGAAGTTTTCTTTTGCCAGGAACTTTTATAGAGAACTCGGAACAATTAACAAAAATGAGACACCGCATGTAGTTCCGATATGGTTCACCTTAGATGGTGAGGATAATATCATCTTTAATACAAGTGACAAATAGAAAAAGCAATACTGAGAGATATAAAAAAAACAAAATAAAATTTGAATATTTTAATTTAAGTCGATTATCTTCTTAAAGATTTACTATTCAATATAGTAATTATTATAAACTTAATAACTATGTATTTGAATTAGATTACAGGTTGTATTATTAATGTATTATCAGAGTAAATAATACTTTTACTTTGGATCAAAGTATAATAAAATTATGTTATACAAAATCTAATTAGTGTATTTATTTTTTTAATTAAAATATTAGTAATAAATTCTTCATTTGTGTAGTTCATTTTTATCAAAACTATTTATTCCATCACATTTATAATTTTTTTATGAAGTTCTTTTTTGTATTTAAAAATATAGATGGATATTCAAGAATTATTAAATTCCCTCTTTCTTATTCTATTTTGGTATTGTGTATGTTATTCATGATAGACAATGTTCCTTCAAGTCAAGCCCAAAAGTTCAAAGATGTAGAAATTATTGTCAATCAATTGGATAATAATGGAACCTATTTGCTGGTTGGGAAAGGAGGTAATATAGGATTGTCAGTTGGTGACGATGGAGTCTTACTAATCGATTCACAATTTGAACAATTGACTGGCAAAATACTATCTGCAATTTATAATAAGATTACCGATAAACCAGTAATATTTGTTATTAATACTCACTGGCATCAAGATCATACCGGAGGTAATGAAAATCTCGTTAATAACGGATCTATTGTAATAGCTCATGAAAATGTTAGGAAGCGCTTAAGCACTGAACAATTTGTTGATTTTTTGAATAGAGAATATAAACCAGCTCCAATTAATGCATTGCCTACTATTACTTACAACGATTCTATTACTTTTTATTTTGGTGATGATAAAATTGATTTATATCATCTTCCAAATGCACATACTGATGGTGATTCAATTATTTATTTTAACAAAAGAAATGTAATTCACACAGGAGATGTTTATGTTAACGGACGGTATCCATTTATAGATCATTCTAGTGGTGGTTCAATAGATGGTATCATAACAGGAATTGAAAAAATAATTTCAATAATAGATAATGAAACAAAGATTATTCCAGGTCATGGATTATTATCAAATCTTGATGAATTACAAGACTATCTTCATATGTTAAAAGATATAAGACAACAAGTAGAGACAATGGTAAAAAATAAATATAATCTTGAGGAAATAATCAAAAGCGATATAACATCTGACTATGATGGATTATATTCTGATAGTTTTATTAATTCAGGAGATTTTTTAGCATTTGTCTATAATGATATAAAACATAAATAATTTTTATTGTTATAAAAATTATCAAACAAGATTTCTTCATTTGAAGTTATTTAAATACATTTAAATATTACATTATGTATTCACATTCAATAACTTATCTAAA
>DASVEV010000089.1:0-7997 GCA_036380415.1 Nitrososphaeraceae archaeon | reverse complement strand
GATTAACGAGTTTCCTTTTACTGCATTTTCAAATATATTATCTAAAATATCATCGCTCAAAAATAACTCACCATATAAAATTATCCCCTTACCCCTTACTTTCTATTGCATTTCAAATTTATATTAACATGTTATTATATTTTAACATGTTATTAACATATCAATTTAAACCCATAAATCAAATATTTTAAACTATTTTAATAGTAATATTTAACTTATAATAATCTTATTTTTATATTATATTTGCAAAAGAAATGAAGGGGGACAAGTGTTGTTAAACTAATAACAACAAAATATTAACAATAATAAGTATATCACCTACTTTATTAAAAACTGGATTAATTTGACCCCTTTATTTCTACTGCAGAGTTAGAATTATGTTAAGTTTGTTAACAATGATTAATTTGACCCCTTTATTTCTACTGCAGATTAATAATTAGTTCTCTTATGACTTTTTTGTATTAACAATACTTCATTATTATGCGTATTAGGATGTTAACAATTCTTTTACTTGATATTTATAAGAAATGTTAATAGTTAATAATGTTAATAGTAATGATTTCTACTTGGTTAAATCTATTAAAGAGTCATTAGTATATGATGAATTTAGCGGATTTTCTTGATTAATTTCTTTATTTTCTACTTGTTCACCAATATACTTTTTTCCTTGTTCTGTTAGTTTATATTTAAATGGCTTTGCAGTTATATCCCTATCTACTAATTGAAGTTCATAGAGTTTTTTCATTAGTCGTGACGTATGTTCTCGTGTTCTACCAATGGCATTTTTTATTTCATTAGATGTTAATGATTCTTTTAAAATTATTTTTAAGATATAATGTTCAGTAGCATTATGTTTATCATCATTTAATACTACGGTTTTGTTTTTTGCTTTTTCAATTTGTGATTTTTTAGGTATAGATTGTTGTGTGATGTCATTGATATCATTATGATGTGATGTATTATAATTGTTTTCTGTGATATTTTTTATTGTATTATCTACCATATGTTCGTATGGAGACTGATTTTTTGATTGCGATACTTTAGATTCAAGTAAATCTAATCTGATTTGGATATCATTAAGTTTGAGTATAATGTTATCAATCTGTAATTGTTTTTTATTCTCTATTACCTCTAGAATTTCTAAATTATCATTCCTTTGTAATGGTACTGTTTGACTGACTATTTTTTTTCGTATTTTTAGCAAATGAGAAAGTAAAAAACCAACTATAAAAAAGATTCCTGTAACAATAAAGTAAATTATATCTATATCCAAATAATATCACATATATCACAAAATATTTATCTTTATCTCTTCTATGCATATTTCCTTCTTATATTTTATTAATTTTTCTAAGAATTTCCTCTATCACTATGATGATATCATTGTGAACATTTTCAGTAGTATCGTGATTAAGATCACGTCGTGATATTTTGTCGAGTTGTTTAACTAACAATTCTAATGTATCCATTGTATTGTTGTCTATCAAATTTAGTAATCTAAACAAAAGTATTGTGTAGATGAGTTGATCATATTTTTTTCTACATTGCTTAATCTGTCTATAATAAGCACCAGCACTCATTTGATTATTAGAGACATTAGAAACATGAGTATTGATTTTATTATAAATTATTGATATTTGTTTCTTTGTAAATAAATTTTTTTCAATAAGTAAGTCCAAAAGATCAGTAAATTTTAATTCAGTCTTTATATCAGTACTATACATATTTGTATAGTACTTGATTCTGTATAAAAAGTAACCACGATTTATATAGAATAACAAAAGTCTAAATTTTATCCATTTATTTTATATCACTTATTTAATACTTAAAGGTAAAAGTTTTATAAATATATAATAAATAAAAACCAAAAATATTTTTTAGGAGTTAATATACTTTAATATGGTTCCACAGTAATTGAATACTATAGAAACTTATATTTTAAATGAGATAAAACGATATGGTACTTTGTGTTTTCCATTAATTGATTCAGAGAACCCAAACGATGTCATTTCAATAGCAAAAACAGTCGAACGATTAGGTGCTTCAGCAATTTTAATCGGTGGTTCATCCATAATAGATCAAATTGAATTATCAAAAATAATATCACAAATAAAAACAACTATCACTATCCCTGTGATATTATTTCCTGGAAATGTCACTGGTGTTTCCCCTAATGCTGATGCTATTTTATTTATGTCACTACTTAATTCCGAAAATCCTTATTTTATCACAGGTGCACAGGCATTAGCTGCTATTGGAGTAAAGAAATCCAAGTTAGAAGCATTGCCTACGGGATACCTGATAATTGGTGAAGGAACAACCGCCTGGTTTGTTGGACAAGCAAAGGGCATTCCTTTTCATAAACCTAACTTGGCAATAATGTATTCACTAGCAGCACAATATCTTGGAATGCGATTCTTATATCTAGAGGCAGGTTCAGGAGCCAATCAGCATATTTCACCAGAAATGGTCAAATCAGTGCGTAAATATTATGAAGGTGTTTTAATTGTAGGTGGAGGTATTCGAAATTCTGAAATTGCCAAACACTTAGCAAACGCTGGTGCCGATATTATAGTTGTGGGAACAATGATTGAAAATGATAATAATTGGGAAAAGAAATTTTCCGATATTATTCAATTAATAAGGAAATGAACGATCAATATCATTTTTTAGATGAAACTTCAATTCAAGAGTTAAGTAATTTAAAAAGACCGCTATTTTATAATAATTATCATGATAATCTCTTAAACTTATTAAATAAAACTTATCTAATAGCCAGTGATGCACGGATACAAGGTATTGATGTTTCTGAAAAAATTGAGTCAAGAATAGTCTATGATTTAGCTGATAGAGTAGCTAAAATGCATGATATTAACATTACAAATCGATTAAGAAATTTATTATCAGAAACAACTAAAGAAAAGGCAGCATTAAAGATATCCGAAGAAATTGCATTAGGTAAATACAGCAATGATGATTTAACAACTCGATTAGATAATGCAGTTAGGGTAAGTCTTGCTATAGTAACAGAAGGAGTAACTGTTGCACCTTTACAAGGGATATCTGATGTACAAATCAAGAATAATTCTGATGGAAGTAAATATCTTTCAATATCATTTGCCGGACCAATTAGATCTGCTGGAGGAACTGAAGCAGCCCTAACAATGCTGATTGCAGACCATGTAAGAAAGTCCGTTGGGTTAAGTAAATATCAGGCCAACTCCTTTGATGATGAGACTGGTCGATTTGTGGAAGAATTACGTATATATGAAAGAGAAGTTGGAAGTTTTCAATTTAAAATTTTAGATGAGGATGTAATAAAATGTATTAGTAATTTACCAGTAGAATTAGACGGAGTAGATACTGATCCTGTAGAAATTGTTGGTCATAGAGCAATGAAAAGAATCAAGACAGACAGAGTCCGTGGCGGTGCTTTAAGAGTTATGAATGATGGTTTAATTGGAAGAAGTAGAAAATTATTAAAAATAATAGATAGTTTAGGATTAGATGGATGGGATTGGCTTAACGAACTTAAAGGAGCAATACAAAAAGAAGGCTCTAGTGAAGACGATACAGTACACCATAGGATGTCAGAAGTAATAACTGGCAGACCAGTTTTGTCAATGTCTAATAAACTTGGTGGATTTAGGTTAAGATATGGTAGATGTTATAATACAGGATTTTCCACGATAGGGATTCATCCAACCATTCCTATATTATTAAATTATGCAATAGTAGTGGGAACTCAAATTAAAATTGATATTCCTGGAAAGGCAGCAACAATCGCATTAGTTGACTCAATAGAACCTCCTTTAGTAAAATTAGACGACGGAACTGTAACTTATGTTACATCTATAGAACATGCCCATCAAATTCAAAATAGAATTGATACTATCCTTTATTTGGGAGATATTTTAGTTAGTTATGGTGATTTCTTAGAAAATAATGCAAAATTATTTCCTGCATCCTATGTTGAAGAGATATGGGGATTAGAATTACAAATGAAAATAAAGCAGATTTCTTCAAATAATAGTTATTCCACTGAGAAAAAATATGTCAATGAAATTTTAGAATATATTGACAAACAACGATTATTTGAATTAGCAAATAATCCTATTGAAATAATTCCAACACTGAAAGAAGCATTCTTAATTAGTAAAATATTGAGTATTCCTTTACATCCTAAATATTCTTTCTATTGGGAATCAATATCAGTGGATGAAATTATTTTATTAAGAAATGAATTCTTAAAAAAATCAGACATTGACAAGGATGTTGATTTAATTTTTAAGATTACAAAAGCCCCGACTAATCAGTATTATTATGAATCATTTTCAATTGAATATAATGAAATATTAAAAGATATACTAGAACGTTTAGGTATAACACATTCAATAAAAAATTATAATAATAATCCATGCATAGAATTGTCAGAATTAAATCAAATAAACTCTTTGTTTATTTTACTTTGTAATCCATCAATAAATAATGAATCATCAAATGAAATTTCTTCAATTGATTATATAATAAGAATATCTGGACTTTTACTAAAACCAAAATTTTCTTCATCAATAGCTGTACGTGTTGGAAGGCCAGAAAAAGCAGCCGAAAGAAAAATGAAGCCGCCAGTACATGTCTTATTTCCAGTAGGAAGTAAAGGAGGTTCTACACGAGATTTAATTAAAGCATCAAAAGAAGAAATTCTTTATACAGAAATAGCTAATAGATATTGTAAAACTTGTAATCTACCATCAGTTGGTACTAAATGTAGAAACTGTTTATCTGAGACTCCTCTGAATAATATTTGTGGAATCTGTAGAGAACCAATTAATTCTGGAAATAATAGTAAAAAGGAAGTAACTACTAGATGCACTAAATGCAGAAGGGAAGGAAAAACATATTCTCCATCGAAATATCCACTTAAAAAAATGTTAAAAGAAGCGGAAAAAACTCTAGAAATACACTCTAAAGAACCATTAAAAGGTGTAAAGATTTTGATGGGAAAAAATAAATCCGCTGAACCATTAGAAAAAGGAATTTTAAGGCAAAATTATGATTTATATGCTTTCAAAGATGGGACAATACGTTATGATGCAACTAACGGACCATTAACTCATTTTAAACCTGAGTGGATCATGACAAATATAGATAAACTAAGGAACCTAGGTTATACTAAAGATTTTTATGGAAAAGATTTGTCTAGTGATGATCAGTTATTAGAAATTTTCATTCAAGATGTGATATTACCTATAGATACTGCAAATCATTTACTTCGACTATCAAGATATATAGACAAAGAACTATTAAAATTATATAAGCTTGAACCATTTTATAATGCCTCATCTATAGATGATTTAATAGGCCATATAATAGTAGGACTTGCTCCTCATACATCCGTAGGAATCATTGGAAGGATTATAGGATATACTAATTCACAAGTCTGTTTAGCTTCTCCAATGTGGCATTCTGCTAAACGTAGGGATTGTGATGGTGATGCAGATTCTATTATGTTACTAATGGATATATTCTTAAATTTTTCTAAAGAATTTCTTCCAGATAAAATTGGAGGGTTGATGGATGCACCTTTATTGATCCAACCTATTGTTTTACCTCACGAGGTACAAAGACAAGCTCTCAATATTGATGTTACTTCGAATTATCCATTACAATTATATGAAAAATCTCTAGAGTATACAAAAGCAGAAAATCTTTCAAACAAGATTGATATTCTTAAAGATAGAATTGGTTCTGAATTACAATTTCATAATTATTATTTTACTCATCATACAAACTTATTAACCACTGAAGAAAAACGTAGTGCATATTCTAGACTAACAACCATGAATGAAAAATTAGATATGCAGATTTCAACAGCAAAATTGATTAATGCAGTTGTTCCAGATGAAGTCGCATCCATGGTTCTTACCACTCACATCATACCTGATATTATGGGAAATATGCGTTCATATTCATCACAAGCATTTAGATGTACTAAATGTGGAGAAAAATATCGTAGAATACCACTAGCAGGTAAATGTCTTGGATGTGGTAATAATTTGATTCAAACGGTTACAAGAAATTCTGTAGAGAAATATGTATATATTGCATTAGATATACGTAATAAATTCAAAATGAATGATTATCTTTCAAGTAGAATTGAATCACTAGTTATGGAATTAAACTATATTTTTAAAGAAAAAGAAATACAAAAAAATCCTCAATCATCTATTTTTGATTATTTATAGATCAATAAAATTAAATTGTAACTCTAAATTTATAAATTTATAAATTTATTTATTTATTTATTTAGAATGATTACTTGACTTGTACTAGGCTGATATATTTATAAGCTTCAAGTTGACCATCAAAAACATAATTTAGTTTTTGATATTGTTTCTTAAATTCAGTAACATCTCTTTTTATATTATTGGTATCTTCTTTATCAATAACAACTCTTTTTATAAAATTAGCTATTTCTATCATTTCACTTTCTTTCATTCCTAATCTTGTTATTTCATTAGCCCCTATTCTTATACCGCTGGGATGCATATAATGTCTTCCTGCCTGGATATCTCCTGGAAGTAATTGTCTATTAAGAATTATATTAGATTTTTCCAAATCCTCTTCAATAGTTCCACCATCATTATATTTTGAAACATCTACTGCAATCTGATGTGATTGTGTATAACCTCTTTTTTCTCCTAACACAGTAAATCCATAATCTGCCAAAATTTCTGCTAATTTTTTAGCATTTTTTATGACTTGCTTAGCGTAATCCTTTCCGAATTCCAACACTTCTGCTAATGCTATTGCTTTACCAGCTACATGATGTAAGTGATGACTACTTGTATTACCAGGAAATATTGATTTTTTTATTGTCTCTGCATATCTTTCTAATGAAAGTATAATTCCTCCCTGAGGACCCCATAATGTCTTATGAGAGCTCATAGTCATAGAATCTACTCCTTCTCGTAAGGGATCTTGGAATTCTCCTCCTGCTATTAATCCTGCAACGTGTGCCCCATCATAATTAATAAACATCTTATGATCATGCATAAAATCGACTAATTCCTTTACAGGATGTGGAAAAAGGAATAAGCTTCCTCCAAACATACCCATTTTTGGAGGTTTACCATTATTAATCAAATCCAAAATCTTTTTTTTAGTCAAATCAACATCAATTGTCATTTCTTCTTTTGAAAAAGGGAAGAATTCAATATTTAATCCACACACATGACCTGCTGTGCCAAAATGTTCTTTCCTTCCATGAGAAATATGTCCTCCATTTGGGATAGATGTAGCTATCATTGTTTCTCCTGGAAGAGTAAATCCTGAATATATTGCTAGATTTGCAACTACTCCTGAGGTTGCACGGCAATCGGCAAATTCTGCATTAAAAACTTTCCTAGCAAGTTCATTACAGATTATTTCAACTTGATCAATAAAAGTACAACCAGCATATACTCTTTCACCGGGCCATCCTTCAGCATATCTATTTCCAAAATCAGATACTATTGCCTCTCTTACTGCTGTACTAGGAATATTCTCACTAGCAATTAATGGAATGGAATTAGCAAACCAATCATGATGGCTTTTCATTAACTCAAAGATTTTATTATAGGATTCTTTTGCACTCATTAGTATAGTTTTTGAATTTCCTTCCTAATTTAAAAATGTTGTAATTAAAAACAATATTGAAATCATTTTTAATTATTAAATCACTATATTCATCCAAAGATAATATCAGAATTTTGTTAAATAAAAATAATAAAAGATAGAAGGAATAACTTTTAAAATTATTAAATTTACATTAAAATTATAATTATTATTATAGATATCAATATGATTCCACAATCTATGAAAAAATCTTAATCATAAATTAATATAATAGTTATAACAATGAATCAAAGATCAATAACGGAGGGGTTGTCTAGACTGGTTAGGATACCTGCCTTACACGCAGGTGGTCATGGGTTCAAATCCCATCCCCTCCATTC
>DASVEV010000088.1:0-2124 GCA_036380415.1 Nitrososphaeraceae archaeon | reverse complement strand
ACTACATCCTCTTACTATATCTCTAGCGTAGGCTGTATAGATATATCTATCAGCTAGTACTACGTAACCGGCTCTTAACAAAGGAAAAATATTTCTTTCATAGCGATCCGCAAAATCAGTTGCATGAAGTAAAGAAAATGTAGTTGGAGTTAATTTTTCTTTTTTCTTTCCCTTAGCAGTTACGTCCTTTATAGCCTCAGAAGAATTCCATTCTGTTAAAAATACAGGTATGTTTTTAAACCTAAGCCATTTCTCTAAAAGTCTTATTTGAGTAGATTTACCTGATCCATCTATTCCTTCTACTACAACAAGTTTTCCTGTTACTCCATATCTATTTTCTTTTACTTTTTGTTGGGTCTTTTGTACAATCATTTTTTTATCTTCTCATTTCTTTTGGATATTGAAAAAATGAGTATTCTAGTGAAAGATTGAATATATATTCAAAACGTTTTAGTATTTCTTTTAGTAAGAGTTCATGAATTTTAACCTCTTTATGTAACGTTATAGATATTAGCATTTTCCTATTCTCTTTATTAAATTCTATTATTTTTATCCATTTAATTTTTTTCAGAATTTTACATAATTGTAAGCAAATAGAAATTTTCTCAACAATTTTTTTTCCATTCTTCTTTTTTGAGGACGGTCTTAATAAAGAAACATAATTTTCTGAAAGTTCTGAAACAATTTTTGGTTTACAAATTGATATTAGTGATAACGCTAGAATAACTTGCTGTTTATGGTTGATATTTGGAATGTCTTCATCAAGTAGAAAATAAAATTTACCTAAATAACTAACAGTATTAGAAATTTTTGATAAATAAAGAATAGCTTTTTTTAATATATCATACTCATAGTTATTTAATATTTCAAGAGACAACAGTTGATTAATAAAAATAGGTAGTTCTGTAGATGATTTTGAAGTCTTTTCACAATTTTCTAAAGGTGATTTATCAAATTTAATATTTCGAGTTTTAAAATTTAGTACACTATTGGTAGAATTTTTTAATGATCGAACAAGATCGAACACAATTCCTTCCCTTATACCATTAGTACTTACAATCAAATTTTGAAAATTTAATTTTGACATGAGCAAATAAACTATACATAAACCTGTGTTGATTGTTTCTGCTCTATTACTACCTATTACATCAATAGTAGAAATCTCCTTTGTACTCATACTGTACAAGTGATTTCTTATTATAGATAGAGAACTATATTCTAAATCATAATTTTGAAGTTTTTTTAATGGGTATTCTTTAATTAACTGATCGTATCTGGCTAATGCTCTTAATGTTCCTCCTACTCCTACTAATGTAATAGAATCATTACCTATTCCTAAATCCTTTTTGCTTGGTAAAGATTCTACTAAATAATTTTGTAGGTTTATATAACTTTTTTCAAAGGAGCCTCTATCATTATTATTTTTTTCTGTAGTATTAGAAAAAAATTTCTGAGTTAGTTTTAGTGAACCCAAAGGAAGTGAAATTATTTTTTTTATTTTATAATTTTCAGTATACACAAGTTCTAGACTACCTCCACCGAGATCAAAGAATAAACAATTAGGTATACAAAGAGAGTTTAGAGCTCCTAAATACGAATAAAATGCCTCTTCTTCTGAAGATAATACTTTAAATTTAAAACCAGTTTCTTCTTCTACTTTTTGGAGAAATATTTTTTTATTTTCAGCCTCTCTCACTGCACTGGTTGCGAATGGTATAACATGTTCAATTGATTCAATATGGATTATATCACTAAAATATTTTATACTTTCTATAGTACGATCTATTGCATCCGATCTAAGTAGATTTGTCATGTGCATATCTTCTCCGAGTTTTACTCGTATCGATTTATCATAATATGATCTATAATTACCATTTTTTTGAATAATATTATAATTAACTAATTTTATAGAATTATATCCTAAATCTATTACCGATGCCTTCACGTTTTTCTCCTGATATAATTAATAAAGGTTAGGATAGCTTCTTTAAAATTCTTGGTGTAAGTAACCATCTTAATTCTCCTTTCAATCTGGGGACAGTAGAAGTTATTTTAATCCTTGATAAACCTGCTTTTTTGAGTATAATATTATTGTGATTCGTGTTATAATTTCTATCGGTATCA
>DASVEV010000087.1:0-4790 GCA_036380415.1 Nitrososphaeraceae archaeon | reverse complement strand
TATCAGGTGTTACCATTGTTTGGTTATCAGGTGTTACCATTGTTTGGTTATCAGGTGTTACCATTGTTTGGTTATCAGGTGTTACCATTGTTTGGTTATCAGGTGTTACCATTGTTTGGTTATCTAATTCTTCATCGATTGGTGCTTCTGATTGTTCATCCAGGTCTATTCGAGCATTTCCTAATGTAAATTGTTTTGAGTTGGAATTCGTTGCATTAGTCGAATTAGATTGTGCACTTGCAGAAATAGACTTAGTAGTATTATCAATAACATCATCTGATGACTCATTTGGAATGAGGATCTCGACAGCTGATTCAGATGCATTAGTCAATTGTAATGAGGTTGTATTGTGTTCATCAGGAGATGCATTAGTCAATTGTAATGAGGTTGTATTGTGTTCAAGAGAAGTAGTGTTATTGTTTTGATTTGCCCCCGGTAGAATAGTTTTCAATGGGACTTGTTTGGAGGATGATTCTAATGAGGTTGTATTATTTTGTATAATAGGTAATAACGAGGAAGTTTTTAAATAACCAGTTACATTTATAGAATTCCATTTTGTTAAAGGCTTACTTCCATCTAAACATGTTATTTTTGATGTTAATTCATTGTTTCCAGCAATTATTTTATGATAAGTAACATCGTAAGTGTAAATCCATTCCGAAAAATCATCTATCCCTCCTGGGCCAGCAGCCCTTACTTTTTGAAAAGGTTTTAAGTCGTTCCAATCTACAAACACAATACAATTTTTATTTTGAGTATCACTTGAAATACCAGAAATAGTCAATTCTCCACTAGGAATTTTCTTTCCCTCCGCAGGCGATGTGATTTTTACACTAATATTTTCGAAGGTCTTTGGGGTGGTTTGAGCTTGAGAGTCAATAGATTGCAAATCATAGAAAAAAATTATGCCCAAGAATCCAATTAGAATAGTTATAAAAAAAGTCACAAACATAAATTTCATAATATAGAATCAAAATTACACTATATTTAAATTAATAATATATCTCGTAGAACTTTCTACTATATTATTTCAAACAATTATCAGAATTTTATTATATTTTAAGTTAGCCAAGGAAGAATATTTATAAATTTTCTTTAAAAAAATTGAAAAACATTACATGTAATTATAATGTTTTATTATATTATGTGATTATTTTCCTATCTTAAACATTTTTGTTCCACAAACACTACATATTCCCTGAGTAGCAGGTCTTCCATTTTTCATAGTAACCTTTTTTTCATCCTTCATTTCTCGTTTTGATTTGCATTTAACACAATATCCTTCCATATTAATTCAGTAAATAGACCACAATAAAAGTATTGATGTATTTCTTATGAAATAAAAGAGTTATGTGCTAAATTGGAAAATTATACTCAAATTAAGAAATTAGTAAAATATATACTTCATAATATTAAATCCCCAATTTTCTCTGTTTCAGTAGGCATGTATATCTTTTTTATGTTTTCTTAATTTTTTAAATGTTGAAAAGCGAGTACCGCATTTATCGCATCTCCAATGATTTGCTCTTGCTTCTTCATATCTTGTATATTTTTCAGAATTTACTTCAAACATACCGGTCTTAACATCATAATTAATAGGCTTATAATTAAGTCGAAATTTTAATTTAGAAGGAACAGCAGACAACTTTGTTATATATTAATTGTCATTAAAAAGACTGTTAGCTAATTTTCTCTGACTTTTACTTAAAAAAAGAATACACCATACTTAACACCTATAAAAGCAATCCTTTATGATTATTTATACCCTTTTTTTATAAAAAGATTAATAATATCAACTTTAAAAAATAAAAATTTTTATTTCTTCAAAGTATTTTTTCTTCATTGGCAATCGATAATTTTATCCAAAAGAGTAGTGGCATATCGTCATCTCTACCTCCGCTTATGGCCACTAAAATAAAGGAGATTTTAAAAAAGGACAATAAAGATGACACCATAGGTATATATTCAAAAGAGAATGTAAAAATCTTTGACATACTAGTTAATTCTAAAAGAGAGATTTGTATTGCTTGTGTCAGCCTTGACCAGATTTTTTCTTTTAATTATATCGAAGTATTTAAAAGTATATTAAAAAATAGTATAAAATTAAAAATTTTACTTTGTGATCCTCATTCTGACTTGCTAAATCATATTAAATATTTGACTGTATTTCCAAATATTTATGAAAGTCTTACATCATGTCTTTCCAAGCTATGTAACATGAAGATTGTATCATTATCTACTAAAGAATTATCGAATGTTGAAATAAGAATTTATAAAACAATACTACCTCATAATCTCATAATAATAGACAGAGATATTCATGGTAGTGGAATTATCCTCGTGGAGCCTTATCTCTTTGGAATAAAATCACAAAATCGAAAGATTTATCAGATATATAAAAGAAAAAATCAGGAAATTTTTGATTTACATTTCAAATCTTTTTTAAAATTGTGGGAGACTAGTCCTGAATATTCTTGTGAATGGGAAGAATTGTAAAAATTTACTCTACTCTTTACCCCTTGATCATAAAAAACACCAATAGAAAAATACAATAACTACATAATTTCTGCTTCTAATCTATCTTTGAGCTCATATATAGAAGATAAATTAATGAAACTATACTCCGTGTCCTTGAAGTCTTCCTCTTTAAGGTTACCATCTTCAATCATTTCAGCTAATTGATTTAATGCAAATAGAACTAAATGTTTTTCATCTTCATTGATTGAAACATCCGTCAATGAATATTCTCTCTTGTCGCCTATATTTTTCTCTTCCTAGATTAATATCTAAAATTCAAGAACTTACTGGCATTAATATTAAAAATCAATAAAACCTATAAAGAGATAATCTTTACTTATTATAAATGAACAGAAATGAACTTTTAAAGATTAAAGATGAAACTTATAAATGCTTTGACGAAAAAAGTAGTACAGATCTAAATCTTTTTGAAAGTATCATAGGATACGATGATATAAAAAAAATTTTTAAAATGTCGTTGCTATCCGATAAAGCAGTACATATCTTACTAGTGGGCCCTCCTGCCTCAGCCAAAACATTATTTATGTTAGAATTCCTGAAGCTAGAAAGGTCGTATTTTACTTTAGGGAGTCATAGTACCAAGGCAGGGATGATAGACTATTTATTTGATTTTCGTCCACGATATTTATTAGTGGATGAAATAGAACATATGCCATACAAGGACCAAACATCATTACTAAGTATCATGGAGACAGGGATAATAACTGAAACAAAGTCACAAAAGACTCGTAGTACACAACTAAAAACATGGATCTTTGCAACATGTAATAACAAAGAAAAATTATTATCTCCACTTCTTTCTAGATTTATTATTTTCCATCTAAAACCATATAATCTGTCCAAATTTATAGAAGTATCAAACGGAATTCTTATCAAAAATGGTATTTCCTTTGATGTTGCTAATGAAATTTCTCACGTTGTTTGGACCAAATTAAAATCTAGAGATATTAGAGATTGTATAAAAATTTCCAGGTTAGCAAAAACAGTTGAAGACGTCGAATGGATCGCAAAAACTTTAAATCAATATCGGAAAAAATAGAAAAAATAGTAAATGGCTGGCATTCAAATGCTATTCTGGTGATTCGGTAGATGTTTTTTTAGTTCGTTTCCTCCTAAGCCATATTGCAGTTACTAATAAACCCATTAGGATAAAAATATAAGAAAAAAATATTGTTTCATTTATTACAGTGCCAGAGGGAAGTATTGCTAATAAGATCTGAGGCAGGCTCATATCTATTCCGGACCATATAACTGTTATATTGCTTTCCAAATCTTAAAATTTTTTTTGTAGATACTTATTATTCTCTGTTGTAGTATTATAGGATTGGGAGAGATATTCATTTAAAAGTATTAGATTATAAAACCTAAACCAACATTAAATACATAAAAAATATGAACAATGTCCTCCAACAATAATGGTAAAGAGTCCCGCTTCAAAGGGAAACATGCTCATTCAACTGAATATAGACGGTTGATTTGGGAAATGATTGTCTGGCCTTTGATAATAGAAAAAAATAGACCATACTTTTCAATAGATGAATATCAATCTAAAAGAGTTTTATTTTCAAAAGAAAGTAATATACCATCTTCGAAAGTATCTGGTGGATTAATATCATTAGTAGTAAAAGGAATTTTAATTAAGGAAGAACATATTTACTCATTACATTATAGGTTAATTCCTTATCTCAGAAAAAAAGCAATCTTAACTTATGGACAAGCATTGAAGGAAACTTATACCAAGTAATCTCCTAATTCAGGAAATTTGCTTTAAATTAAGTGAGAAGGTGGGGAAGGGAGTCGAACCCCTATATATTCGCTTTCCACAATTTCTGCAGGCGAACGCATAACCGCTCTGCCACCCCACCTCGTAATTAGTAATTGAAATGAGACATATAAATTTGAGTTCTTTTCCATTAACAAAATTAATTTATTATTTATTATAGTAATATTTGACTGTTTAAACTCATTAAAATAATTTATATTAAAATCTATTCATTTTTTATAGGTATTCTTATAGGCAAGTAAAATATCTTCAGATTTAATTGTTTTTCTGCCGGCATGATTTGCAAGATCTATAGCATTACTAGATATATTGTTTGCAATTTCCTCTATTATTGTTCTTAAAGTATCTGATGCTTCATCACTTACTCTTTCTGCACCAGCCTTTTTTATTACTCGATTCATTACAGCTAATCCAAATTCAGGGTTATTACCCATAATATAAAAATGCTCAGCATAGTTAAAAATCTAAT
>DASVEV010000086.1:0-5823 GCA_036380415.1 Nitrososphaeraceae archaeon | reverse complement strand
AATTTAATAAATTCACTCTCAGAAAAGGATCAGGATTATTATTTTATTGGCATAGAAAAACAAGAGAGTTATTTTGATAAAGCTAAATATAATATTAAATCGCAAAATGTTAAGATACTTCATACTTTATTTGAGGACGTTTTACCTTTATTTGAAGATAGTTCTATTCATAAAATTATATCAGTTTTACCTGATCCTAAATATATAGATAAAAATTATAGCAGAAACTGGGAAATCTTATACAAAACTATTTATAAAAAATTAGTGAAACAAGGGAAATTCATTTTAATAACAGAAATAACTGATGCGTTATTCCAACCAGTATCAAATTATGAATTTTATAAAGAAGTCGAGAATTTAAAACAAATTTTTCAGTCAATAGGATTTATTATATTACATGCTTTTGAAGGGTACCAAGAAAATTATATGACGTCTTTTCTTCAAGAGTTTAATGGAGATCCTGAAAGAATTAGAATAATTAATTTTGAATTTACTAAAAATTAACCTAAATCTAATTAGTCGATCTGGTTGTCTCAGGCAACGACAACTGTAAATTTTTTCCAAGTTATTTAGATAGTGAAACTTGTTTTTGTGATTTAAATAATATACTCTTTAATAGCCACACTGTGTTAATTCTATAACTTGGCAGTTGCAGATAACTTTGGTATAGAGGACCGAAAGGCAGAAGAAGCAATAACGTGGATGAATTCCTATGCCTTAGAAAATAATAAAAAATTTGAAGCAAAATTAGAAGGTTATTTATTAACAACCAAGAATTTCGGTAATTTTGAAATTATTTCATGGAAAGGAGATTGGTCCTTTGCTAGAAACTTGATAATTAAGGTCAGCAGGAAATTATCAACAAAAGTAATTGAATCAGGTTACCATCAGAAAAATTCATTTTTTCTCTCTTTAATTGGTGCTAATAAAGAAGTGGCAAAAGTCTATAAAAAAGGAGGTATAATTGGTAACCTTATTTTAGCCAAAAAATCTGGTAAATGGATTGTTAAATCTGAAAAATTAATATGATATTAAGATCCTCTTTTAAGACACTATATATAGGATTTATTTTATTTTGACTATTGCTAATTGCAATTGATTTGCATAAAAAAAGTCTTTTTTAAATGGATTTAGAAGTTTCTTCATCTTTTTCTTCCTGTTCTATATATTCTGCTTGACATTCAATGTTAAAATATATTTAATTTTGTCATTTGTTTTGATTTCTGATGTAATTGTCTCTATTACTGTGTCAATTGTCTCTCCTTTTATCTTGACAAGTATATTATATGGACCCCTAACCCTATTTATTGTTACTATTTCTTTTATTTTAGTTAGTTCATTTATTATTTTTTCTTCATGAAGTTCTTCACACGTTATTAAAACAAAGGCTTCTGCCATTAATAATTTACACTTAGTAATTTCAGCGTATTACTAATAATTTTACCATGATCTGCTTGTACTTCTGTAGTAATAAGCAATAGGTGATCATCGTCTAATGGAATCGTAATTCTTTTAATTTTTTCATATTCTGCCATGGCATATTTTCCTCTTCCTATTTTGGAAGATAAAGAATTTCTCAATCCCCATCTCGCTAAAGCCTGTAAATTTGATTTCCTTGTTTCTTCATTACTTAGCATGTCTACTACTCCTTCTCTTTGACCTCCATGTTTTATCTCTCCGGATTCATCACATATTCCTGCAAATCTTATTTCAGCGTCAATATCAATTACAGCTTTACAGAGATTATCATAATCCATATTACTATATTCAAAAATACAAATATTAATAGTTTATAAATTTACAATTTATTTTGAAAAATTTTAAAGTAATTAAATCTCTATTTTTGTATTAATTTTTATATATAATCTGGAATTTTAGCTAATTCTTCTATCTTCCAATGGCAACTCCAACAAAAGCTACATATTAAACATGTAAGTTGCGTTCTAATTTTACAAGACTCACATTCTTTATATCTAGGTAGAAGACTATCTCTCAGATATTCATGGTTAAAAAATCTTCTTTCTTTCTTGTTTGATATTCTGGAAGATTTCATAAGTTTAGTCTATTTATATATATATCTCCTAAATTATATCTTTTATGAATATTTTTTAATTAATTTTGCTTTTTGTTTATTTTCAAATAAAAATTACATCTATTATCAAAATTACTAAAAGTTTTGAAATGATAGTTTTTTTATTATTAATATATTCAAAATCAAATATTAAGAAAATACGATGAGCTAAATAAAATTATTTAGCTCATCGTTACCCATCGATTTTCAGCTTTGGTATAGCCTTCCTGCACAAGTCAGCTGATACCACATCACATCATTCAACAGTGTTATTTCCGTCGAATTCAGTGTAGACAGTGTCTAATTCTATAACGAGAATCCAATATAAGAGAGTTATTAATAGAAATTATATAATAATATTATATAACATTTATTCATGAGTGAATTTATTCAATAAAATAATTTTTCTTGAAAAACTAAAATTATAGTTTCAATTAGCCTCTCTCCTCGACTATTAATTAAATTGTATCATGTAAATATTATAGTTGAGTTCTAATTCCTGATATTTTTAGTACATGTTTATCTTTTGGAATGAATATATCTATAGTAATTGTTTTACCATTCATAGTAACTAATTTATTTTCATATTGTTTTCCATCCAGTAAAATTTCTATCTTTTGGTTTGAAAATATTTGAGGAATTTTAAAATTAGTAGGTCCACCAGAGGGGTTATAGGGCTTGACCTCAAAAATAATACTATCTGACGAATTTTCATATCTAAAATCGCTAATCATAGAGGCACTTTCTAAATTAAAAACAAGATATTGTCCTTCTCCAATATCAATTGTAGATATAGGAGCATTAACATCCAATCCTGCACAACTATAATAATATACACCATCTTTTATTGCAGGATCAGGAAGAATTTTGTATCTAACATCTTCCCCTGGATAAATGACAGGAATCATGGAACTTTTTACAGAATCTATTTGAGTACCATTAATTGAATGAACAGAAGCATATACTGCAATATTTTTAATTATATTAGGACCTGTATTTTTGATTGTACCAACTAGAGCCTTTTCATCGCCTGTAGCAAGATTTGAATAATTCTGTGTTAAGTCCATTAGTAATGGCTTTGCTACTTCTTTGGTCTCAATCGGATAGGCAAACCCATTAAAGAATTCATTACCACTAATGGTAAACTTAAATGGAGCAGCAACATATGGATATATTACATTAGTAAATGTATTACTTGTTAAAATTGAAGATTGTTTCTCTGATTGGGTTATATTTACACCTACTTTAACTTCTATAGGCGTACCTGCATTATTTTGTACTACTCCAACTAAATTCCAATCTCCATTTAAATCTTTGAAAATTTTTTGATCCACAATTGAAATTGGAAATTCTCCAAAGGATTTGATAGGCACTAGAATAATTATTAAAGAAAACAATATAATAGCCAAAGATGGAACTATATTTTTATAACACATTCTATTACTAAACTTCATAATTTAAAATAGTATGAGATAGACAGAATTAAATTTCTTTTCATGAATTATTTATTAAATTATTTTTTCTTTCTAACTCTTATCCTATTTACCTTTTTAATCAATCTGGATTGTTTATGATATTATTATTATTATTATTATTCTCATCGTTACTTACTTCATTACTGGAAGAAGAAGATGTTTCTATATTATCTTCACTGTCGCCTCCATCTTCATTAATAATATCTGTTTCTTTACCACTATCACTAAATCCACTACTAAAAGACTTTTCTATACTTTGACTTGGCGTCCTCTGATCATTAGATTCTACTATATTTTCACTATTATCCATCCCATTATTGTCATTGAGTGTTTCTGTATCTGGATTTCCGAATAATGGTTCGTCACTCTCTAGAGGCTCTCCATTCTCCTTCAATGTCTTTTCGTCAATACTTGGAAGATTTCTGCTTAAATCACTAAAAATATCATTAGTAGTTGATTCTTCATTGTTATTTATATCAGAAGTTTCTTCTTCTCCGTCTTGAGCTGAAAATGATTGTTGTCCATCAGAAATGATATAAAGAAATACACCTATTAGTATGAATGATAAAGATGATAAATAGTTCAGTTTGCAAAAATTATCCATTCTGTTATATTATTACCTCTTCTTTTTATAAATATATCATATGATTATTTTATAATAGGATTTTTTCTACCTTTTTATATAGAGAGTATATAATTGTTGCTTTATTGATAAAATATTATTTTTATATTATCAAAATAGAATAATATTTGTTGAATGGTTTAATACAAAGATTATCATTGGTTTATTTTCTTTTCTTTATAATATTATTAATATTACAGTTACCACTATCATGTATTTATTCACAAAAAGATGAACCAGTTATTTCTGAAAAAATAGGTAAGCAATTTTTACCTGTAGGTAGCTATCCTGTTGGAATAGGAATAAACTCTGTTACTAACAAACTATATGTCGCAAATCAATTCTCTAATACTGTTACAGTAATAGATGGAAATACAAATAATATTGAAAGCACAATCAAAGTAGATAACTTTCCATATGACTTGGAAGTAAATCCTTATAATAATAGAATATATGTGACTAATAGAGGTTCAAATACTGTTTCTATTATTGATGGTTCTACAAATCAAAGACTGTCCAATATCAATGTTGGAGAATCCCCTGTAGGAATATCGATAAATCCTTCAGAAAATAGAATATATGTAACAAATCTAGGTAAAAATTCTTCTTTATCAATCATAGATGGTATTAGTAATAAAGTTACAGATACCGTGGAATTGAATGGCCTTTTTTATGGTGTAGTGGTTAATCCATTAACAAAAACAATTTATCTTTCTAATATTAAAAATCATACTATATCCGTTTTAGATGAAAAAACAAAAAATGTCGTTAATAATATTTCGGTTGGAAAGATACCTACAGGAATAAATATAAATTATAAATCCGATTTAATTTATGTAACTAATTATCTTTCTAACTCTATTTCTGTAATAGATGGAAAAACCAATAAAGTAAACTCAACTATAAAAGTTGGACAGCAACCTGTTGATACCATAATTAACCCTTTAACGAATAAAATATATGTATCTAATATTGGTGACAATACCGTATCTGTAATAGATGGAACGACTAATAAAAAAATTAAAGATATATCCGTTAAACCAACTAACGATAAAAATAATGGTAATAATGATCTTATTCTTGATATACCTATAAATCTAACTTTTCCACTTTTAGCTAATAAATTGTCTCTTAATCCTAACACAAATCTAATTTATATAACAAATACAGTTGCAAATGGTGTTTTGGTAATTGATGGTAAAACTGATAGGGTAGTTGTCCAGTTATTTGTAGAAATAAACCCAGAAAATGCAGGAACTATAGAATGCAACAATTTAAAGTTACCGTCGCAAAGTTTTTGGTTGCATCCTATAAATACTGAAATAAAATGTACTGCACATGCATCTAGAGGATACTCATTTGATTTTTGGTCAAATATGATCTCAGATAATAAAAACCCTATAACACTAAACGTAACAGATAATAATTTACTAGTATCTAATTTCAAACCGGCTATATCAAGTGAGACATATATTGGAATGGTAGCTGCTATAATTGGTTCTACTTCAATATTTGCAGGTTGGTATTATAAAAGAAGAGAAAGAAGTTATCTAAATACAAGCATGAATAGAATAGACTTCACTTATGACGCCTTAAAAAAAGACAAGTTAGAAGGAGTTAAACAATTGGAAGAGATACGAAAAGAAATAACAAAT
>DASVEV010000085.1:0-3339 GCA_036380415.1 Nitrososphaeraceae archaeon | reverse complement strand
GCGCAAATACAACAAAGGATGATTCATAATCACCATCATTGTTTCTAATCATGGTATATGTAACTATAGATAATGATAGCACAAGAAATATTGTCATTATAACTTTAGTTATATTATTATTGAATGATGATGATGATGATGATGGCATTGCTCCTGTTGTAAACATTATTATCGTTATTCTTAATTCTATTATAAACATTTAAAATAACTAGTTTATTATAAGCTATACTGAAGATTGTATATTTCTATTATAATTCTTACAGTTCTTTATATTAGAATTTAACTAAGTTATATTATCATCCTTCCTTTTTCTTTTTTTTAATAAAACATCTAATTATTCATCATTCATTATTTAATTAAAACAAGAACATGAAAAACAAAATAAGTTTCTAATAATAAAAGCAAAATACTATGTAATAGAACCCTACTACGTGGACGATTATTTTCCCCATAGTTTTAGAAATGTGTTAAAATTCTTACATCACATTCTACAAATAACTACTCTGTTGTAGTCTAAATTTCCATCTGATATTTTAAGTCGTTTTAATAGATTATGCTTTATATATATGAAAAAATAAAATTCTCCCTGATTATGATAGGAGACTTATTATATGAAGGAAAAGGCAAACTTGTAGGTATAAGACTCTTAAATGCAGATGAATACAAGATTGAACATTCTGTGATAGAGGAAGGAAAGTTCAAAGATATCGACATTACAATACTAGGAACATTTTGGACAATCCCTGCAGGTAAAAATGTAACATATGTTGAAGGGCAAGGGATAATAACTACCAAAGATAATGAAGATACTGCAACATTTCGTGGATATGGAATAGGAACTTCTAAAGGACAGGTCAGCGTTAGTACTCGTGGGTCTGTAATTTATAAATCATCTTCAACAAACGGGAAACTTTCTTATCTTAATAACAAAATAGGAGTCTTTGAAGGTGAAGTAGATGAATCAGGTATTTCTACTGAAAAACATTGGGAATGGAAATAACATATAATATAAAATATAAAAATTTTTTTCTATATTTGTAGCACAATACCAAAATATTATTCAGAAAGTAAATGAAGAATCTTCATCAATAACATCAATAACTCTGAATGTAAATGTAGTATGTTTTGCTAATCCACCATTGCGACCTGAACATCCTAATTTGTTTATTTTTATTTAAACTAATTCAGTTTGAAAAAGAATACTGAACCCATGCATTAGCAAGGTTCAAATCCTTCTGAACTAGATGAATTTGTTAATTTTTTAATTAGGATTACAGGCAAAAATGACCGTCAAACCTCTGAGCCCAATGAATTTGGTAGATTAAACTTTAGAAAAGAGAAAAGATATAATAAATAAAAAATAAAAATCTACATATTTATTTAGTTATTTCTATGCACACATTTCAACGCACATTTCTGCAGTTGGTGGACAAGGAGATTTACATTGAGTTTCTACTACATTTTGAGTTACATTAGCCGTCTTATTATTAGTATCGTTATTATTATCAATAACAACGTTTTCTCTTTCTCCAAGAACATTAATCATTTCGAAAAATGTAGTTGCTAGGAGTGCATACACTATTGTGGTTATCACAACATATAAAGATGGATTTGCAATACGTGATTTTTTCATATACTTTTGCCTTTAATATATCTAATATGTTTCAATAAATATATTTTAATAAAAATTTAGACAATTATTTCGGTAAATATTTTCTTCGCCGACAAAGAACATAGAAATTTTACGGATTTTATTTGTTAATATATTACTCTAGCGATATTACTATTATTAGAACAATAACAATATATCAAAACAAAGTTCCTCTCCATTAGGTAGAACATCATAATAATAATATGAAACATATGATGATGAATAAGACTTTTGATTTTTAGTAATAATGAATGTGATAATGATTTTAGAGAAGAAAAACATGATCAGAAAAATCTAATGAATAAGGCAGCCGGATATGTGATAAAGAAGTATATTTACGAAATTACAAAGTATGAAATTGATACTATAATAAAGCCAATACCAACAACTGCAGACGACTTGTATGAATTTATCAAAAATTTAGCATTGAACGATAAAGAATTTCACAAATATACGGTTGATAATTACAAGATTCGTATTTATTATAATAAAGAAAAAGATCATTTTTACGTTGAATATTATAATTAATTAAATAAATAAATGAATAAATAGGTAGATTGCTTGCTTGCTTGATGATAGTAGTTAGTTGTTAAAGCCTCAACATAGGTTTACAAGAGTTGATAAATACAATATGCGTTATGAATGAAATTACCATCTCTTAAATACTTCTCTCAACAAATATGGAAAAATCATGTTTGTCATAGTCTGGACAACGATAGGTAGTAGATATGCATATGTGTAGTTAGTAGTTTCTATAAACGCTCTATACTGCTTGCTTGTTCTGGCTATGACAATAAATTCAATCATTAAATTATCTAAAATTGTTAAATTATATGATTACTAATATTATGTACAACAGGCTCGGATAATGCCGTTGTACTCTTGTCATAATCTTCTAATTGTAATATTGCGGCCACATCTACTACAATTGTAAGATTATGGCAATAAATTAACGAAATAATTTATATCAAACTATTAAATGGAATATTTCACAATTAATAATACTAATCGTCGTTGTATTCATTCATAGCCTCCATCTACTACTACTTCCGGTACCATGAGGCTATGACAATTTATTAATAACAAATAAAAAAATTGTCTCAAATTATTATATATTATATTGAGTAAATATTTACACATAATACTCTGTCAAGAAAACATCAAGAATGCCATAGCCTACAACAAATAAAGACACCAGGTAGAGTGCTATGGCAATTGAATAAATAATAATAATTTATCTCCAATCATTAAATATTATGTAGGACGAAGGTTAATACACTCCAAAAGTCATATCAAATCAGATACCCAATCATAGCCTTCTATTGTTATGATATATAAATTCCTTAGAAGGCTAAGACAATTAATAAATAAGAAATTATTATCTCCAACTATTAATATTATATTTTATGAATTTTAATACAGTCCAAAGAATAATATGTGGTCATGGCCTTCTTTTTTTATCTACGTATCCTTGGCTCCTACTAGGTAGATGGAGATGGACTATGGCTTTTAATTAAATTAACCTAGTTTCCAAACGTTATTTAACTCTGAAATACAAAAAATATTATGAAGAGTAAACCAAAAATTTTTAATGCTACTGACCCTGTAGAAGTTAAATTTGTTGATACTATCTATAATATACTTACAAAAGGTTTTGATATATCATCTATTTATAGATGCGGGAACTG
>DASVEV010000084.1:0-2687 GCA_036380415.1 Nitrososphaeraceae archaeon | reverse complement strand
AATACTATTTTGATTTGGGATTTATTGCTGATATTTTGATATTTTGTTAGAGCTTTCATTCCTTTATTGAGGATATTTTATAATGGAGAAATCAAACAGGATTGCCACCAAAATTTCTTTTTTTTATCAGATTACACAATTTTCATTTAAGGTTTATTTAGATAACTAAACTGTTTAAAATAAGATAAGCTTCTAATAAAAGCTAAATAGTATGTATTAGAACCCCACTACATGGACAATTACATTTACCTTCTAATAGCAAGTTAAACATATATTCAAAAACAATGATAATCAAAATCATTTCTATTAATATTGTCAACTAACTAAAGAATTATATTTTATATTTTTTGTAATTTTCTATTTAATATGGAAAAACAAAGTATTGCAGTAGTTACAGGAAGTTCAACTGGAATAGGTTTTGAAACTTCATTACTTCTAGCAAGAAATGGATTTTATACTTATGCAACTATGAGAGATTTGCAAAAAAGTAACAAAATTGAACAAATAGCACATAATGAAAATCTTCCATTAAAAGTATTATCTCTAGATGTAAATAATGATATGTCTGTAAGAAATGCAATACAAAAGATTCTTGAGGAAAATGAGAAAATCGATATTTTAGTAAATAATGCAGGTTATGGCCTGTTTGGAGCTCTTGAGGATATGTCTCTAGATGAAATAAAAAGACAATTTGATACAAATCTCTTTGGTGCAATAAGAACTATAAAAGAAGTTTTACCATCGATGAGAAAACAGAAGAATGGAATAATAATAAATATAACTTCTATTGCAGGAGTAGTAGGAATTCCTGCAGAATGCATATATGTTAGTTCCAAATTTGCATTAGAGGGATTAAGTGAATCTATATCATATGAACTTCAACCTTTTGGAATAAAAGTAATACTTGTTGAACCTGGTGTTATCAATACTAGTTTTGTACCAAATATTAAATTTCCAAATTCAAATGAAGATGATAATAAACATCAAACTCCATCGAATAAAATAGAGGAGGAATCCAAAGATAATTATTATTCTAATAATGATATTAAGCAAAAGAATTCTTCACATTATTCCAATACTATAGATGCATTTCTCTCTCATTACTATCCAGCTATGAAGAATGCTCCTTTGCCTAAAGAAGTTGCTACTGTAATACTTGAAGCAATTAAAAATGCATCAGATTCTTCTGATTATTTATTTAGATATGTAATAGGAGAAGATTCAAAAACTTTAGCAGATGCAAAAAAGAATCTATCTGACTCAGAATTACATAGATTTATTTCAAACTGGTTGCTAAGGTAATGAGATGACTATCATAAAATATCTCTAATAAAATAATTGAACTATTTGAAAATAAAATAAGTTTATAACAATAAAAGCTAAATACAAGGTAGCAGCTTAAGTTGACATTTCAATTTCTTTTTATGTATTGTTAAATAACATATTATCTATTATTTAGTAAAGATTGAACAACTTAGCAATTGTTGTAAGAATAGCTGTAGTTTCATTCCTATTAGTAAGTTCTTTCTTTTTACAAACACAAAAAGCATACGAAAAAGATGCTATGGACAAGGATATGGTGTTAAAGAGCTAAAAGATTCATAGGAAGATACAGAAGAGGAAGAAGATGCAATGGAAGAGGGAGAAGAATAAGATTATGATGATGATGACTAATAACTAATCACCTTTTTTATAGATAGTGGAAAAAATGGAACGAACAAACAAACAGCAGTAGCAACAAGTCAAGAATAATAATAATAAATAAAAAATCTCATAAATGATTAAAGGTTAAATTATAGATAATAATAATACAATAATAATATTATGAAGATAAAATTTATTATACTTCTGACTGTATTGATTGGAATTATTTATGGCATCTTTCTCCATTTCCTTGTCTAAAATCAACAATTTTTTATTTAGGCCAATCATTGCTCCAACAAATGCATTCACCACTATTAACAAAAGAAATTGGTTAGTATTGGGTTTTAGACCTAGTTTAATTGAAGAGTCTTTATTAGTTTTGATTTTATCTTCAGCATCAGTATTTTTATTAACCATATTTTTAACTATAGGATATTGTATCTTATTTCATGAGTTACTTTCGACTTTTCATCCATCCTTGAAATCCACCTTCTAAGTTAAAGACATTAAAACCCAATTTGCTCAATTCTTCTGCTGCAATATTTCCTCTATAACCCGAGTTACAATATGTAACTATTTTTTTATCTTTATATTTATCTAATTTACCTTGCCTTGCATTTCGTATTATACTTCCTAGTGGGAGATGGATTGAATTTTCAATATTACCCTCAGAAAGTTCATCCGATTCACGCACATCTATAACAATAAATTCATCAGCTTTTTCTATTTCACTAGGACGAATTGGATTACTAGTCATAATATTGAATTTTCATATTAACAATTTAAATTTATTCAACAAATTGAACACCTGATTTGTATTTTTATAACATAACAAAATTTTTATAACATATCAAAAGATGCATTTCACGTACTTTTTCCATTACATTTCTCAATTTTATTAATTTAAAAGAAAAAGTCTCCAATTTTCGTCATTTTGGTAAAATAATAAAATTTTTGTTTGACTTGATAAATACTACAATAATAATTTTTATTATATTTATTTTCATTTGTTGAGACAAGTTTCTAATAATAAAAGCTAAATA
>DASVEV010000083.1:0-6584 GCA_036380415.1 Nitrososphaeraceae archaeon | reverse complement strand
TAACATTTGTCAGAATTATTACTACACATTTCACAATCTGGCATTTTAACTACTAAATAATACTAATGGTTTGTATTATTTCTTTATACTTTTATTCCAAATTTCTTTAGACTCAATCACTGCAGCTATTATAACTTTAATATTTGAATATTAAAAATATTCATCTTCTAGTTTTGGAAATACGGTTATTATTTTATTTTTACATTCAAAACAAACTGTACTATTCCTTTCAAATGGTTGTTCATCTTTATCAAAGTCAGAAGTAATTGACAAGTCAACAGTATAACATTTGTCTGAATTGTTCCCACACATTTCGCAATTTGGCATTTTGATTACTATGTCTTGTTCATTTAAAAATGTAATGTTTACAATAGCAGATAGTATTATTTCGTTCTCCGAGATAATGATTCATTTAATATGGTCTGAAATCCCTCAATATAATGGGAATTTGAGAATTTATTTATATCATCGCTTAGCTTAATTCGCTCTGTCTTTGGCAAATGATTAAAAACATATATTATAATTTGAGCAGCGTGTTCTATTGTATTAAATTGATATTCTTGTGGAACAAACTCTATAACGCCACCTTCATTTGGAACCACTGGGATTAGTCCACCAGCCATAGCTTCTAATACTGCCATGCCAAAATGCTCTCCTATCATTGGATGAAAGTATACTCTGGATTCTCGTATGATAGAAAGAAGCTTATCTAAGCTAGCATTAATTTCAAATGTAATATAGTCAGTCAAACCAAGATCGAGAACCATCTGCTTAAGTTCTGAATAATAATCAAAAAAATAATAGTAAAGATTTCCAACAATTTTCATTCCTTTGCCTACATTATTATCTTTTAATATTTTTGCAAGCTTGATTGCATTTTCAATTTTCTTGTGAGGAGCGATTCTGGATATTACCAGAATGATATCATTTGTTTCATCATCATCGCCATTTGCCATTAATGCAACATTACGAAAAGTCTCAATATCTATTGGTGGGCTGAGTATGTATATGTTGTCTAATCCAAATGCTTTAACTATTGCCCTGCGACTGAATTCAGAATTGGTAATCACTGTAGAATTTCTCATCAAATTCCAATATCCATATTTTAATATTTCAAAATATTCTTTTCTTCTGCTGAACTGAGGCTTGGTTTTGCAATTTTTTGAATTATTGATTTCTTCAGAGTTCTTATAATTTGAAAAAACATTTGACCTTTCTGTCATGCCAAGGTCTGTTTTTAGATAATCAATATTTTCAGATTCTATATGATATTTTGTACTAGGAAAGTGGCAATAAGTAATAGCATTATCTTTTGAAAAAGATGAATGATAATAAGGAGCTGCATCACCATTTGTATTTATTGTAATATCATAATTGTAATCTTCATGATCTTTTTCTTCTTGTTGTTGCCGAAGTTCTTCCATTATATTTATGACATTAATTTTGTGTACGCTTTTCATAACTGAGACAAGATTTTTGCCATATGAATTTTCTAATTTTGGTATATCAGGACTCTTCAAGGTTGTAAGGTCAAAATCTATTCCCATTTCTAATAATGCTTGCATAGTTGTAAGTGATAGTCTTTCGGCACCCCCACAAGGATTAAAATCTCCGTGTATTACGTTTGCTTTCATATCAGGCAGCCTATCCTGCTAAGACCAAAGCCTGTCGCTAACTTTTTCACTCGTATTTCTACTTCTTTATAAGGTCACAAAGTATTTAGAGATGAACATTATAGTGTAACTTCTTTAAAGAATCCTTTCAGTGAAAGCTTCCGATGGATATTATATCAAGTTTCCCACTTTTTAAGTCAATAAATTCTAACTAAGATCAAAGAGTATATCAGTTAGTCAAATATCGTCAGAGCAATTCATCTGTACTAATGATGACTAAGAGGTTTGTCATGAACAAGCGAGTCATACGTATATTTTGGATCTTCAAACAGCATTAAATGATGTGATAATAATAATTAGACCAGTAAGCAATCTCTAGAATAATTATTATTAAACATCAATGCTCATATTTATAGGTGTTCGCAAACGAAAGTATTAGTTATAAGTAGCCCTAATTTACCTACTCCTCCTCCCGATTATTTTCATCTCAGACTTGTTGAAGATCGAATGGAGGCTTGGAGGCCGTCGTTATGTGGGTTTCTAAAAACGTAGCCAGTAAAGATCATGATGTGACTTTGATAGCTTCTAGAGGTTCGGTAGGTGAAGAAGGAGGAGGAGGACGATTGCCATCCAACTTAAACATAATTGAAACGATAGAACCTTCTTGGGAAGGAACGGTTGCTGAAGAAGCACATTATCTCATGTACAAGGAACTACTGGAAAAAGAATACGGAAGTGGGAACGGAATAGTATGGGATAATACATGGCATTGCTTTTCCTATCTCTCTGCAAAGAAATTTCCTAAGATGAAAATAATTCATACCAATCATGGTACGGTAGAGTGGCAAAAAGTTCCTGTTAAACAGCTGCGATTTCCTAGGTATATTGGACTATCGAGGCTTCATGCTAAATATATGTCGTCCGTTCTTGAAATACCAGTTAGATATGTCCATCATGGAATCCCTCTACCTCCGATAGAAGAAACAAAAAATAATAATAACAATAAAAACGGAGATTATCTTCTCTCGATAAATAGAATAGTCAGAGAAAAAGGAATCGAAGATTCAATAGATATAGCTGTGGGAACAAGAAACGCTATAAAAATAGCTGGTGATGATATACATGTACCGGATCTTTCATATGTACAAATGATAAGAGAGAAATGCCAAAATACCGATGGCTTGGCAGAGTACTTTGGACTCGTAGATAATAAAACAAAGACAGAATTAATCAAGGGGTGTAAAGCTGTTATTGCATGCCCGAAACCTACCTGGATTGAGGCGTTTGGACTATATGCTGTAGAAGCGAATGCCTATGGTAAACCGGTACTTGCTCTAGCTAATGGAGGACTAAACGATATAATTGTAAACCAAACCAATGGTTTTCTAGCTAAAACCCCTCGAGAGTTACAAGGTTATGTCGAGAAGATTTACGAATGTTCGCCAGAATCTTGTAGACGCAGGGTTGAAAAGCTCTTTACAGATGAAATAATGACTAAAAATTATCTTCGGATCTTCGAAAGGCTAATGGAAGATGAGCCTGCGTTCCGATGGTAGTAAAAGTAGGTAGTTGTTTTACTAACCCTATGGCTTGACTATCCTACGCATTCTAAATTGATTTTAAAAACTGAAAATATGTGACGTACGTAACTTCAGTTTGGGCCTCAAAATAATGTCAAATTTGATTCACAACCGTCCGAGCCCGCTAACTATACGGATTCATATGCTAGTTAGAAAATATAGAATATCATATTCACATTGTTTGTATCTTCTCCATGATTGCCTAGTCATAGTTGCAACACAAGCTATTTGTTAAGGTAAACAAAGCTTTCGTATTCCAGTTGTGCGGCTTTATTTAATAGCTCACCAGCTAGTTCATTTTCCATTTCTCGTTTCATAGATTTGGCCAATCTTTTATAGAATTTTTCTTTAAGCATTGGTATTTCCTCAGGCTTTATGATATTTCTTGCCAGCGCGATTTCAGTAGCTTTAGAAAAACCATCGCTATCTACTCTTGCTTTTATTTGATTAAAGTTATTTACCCCTATTCTTGCCCTTGAAGCTTGATATTTTATAAAACTTGGTATTCTGTATTTAGTAGGAATTAAGGAAGTATACTTAAAGTTGGCTCCAAAAGCTGACATTCTCATCCAAGAATGAAAATCTTCTGATGCTTTTTCATTAGGGAAAGGACATTGATATGCAAATTTTATACGTACTGCTGTTGAAGAGGTTATATTAGTAATCCCAGTTTCTGTTCCCATTTTTATCCAAATATCGTCACCTTCTAATGGATTTTGCAAATGAGATTCTAAGATTTCTAAAATCGGTGAAGAAATTTTTTCGGTAGGTATTAATCTATTATTTTCATCGATTACTTCAAACGTAGAATAAACTACATCAATATGAGGATTCTCTAATAATATTTTTTTAACAACTTCTAACCTTTTTGGATGGGATATATCATCAGAGTCATTGAAAAGTATTATAGAATGACCACGTTCTAATGCTTTGAGGACTCCTACATTTCTGCTTACTCCAGCACCAACATTTCTTTCTAGAAAAATGACATCAATTTTTGGATAGTATTTTTGCTTTAAATGAATTAAATAATCATGGGTTCTTTCATTAGGAGTTATATCAACTACAACAATTGCACACCAATCTTCATCAGTTTGTGAAAATAATCCTTCAATTGTCTCAGCAATAAATAGCTTTTTTCTACCTTGTTCTTGTTCATATCCATCTGCATAATACGGAATAATAAATGCACTAGACAACTCTTCTCTATTGTTTGTTTTTTATCATTTTAATCTCTTTGGCATGTTATCAAGACTACCAATTAATTAATTTAATTTAAGCTTTCGATGTTTTTAGATTTAGTTACATAAAGATACTAGTTCTCTAATTTTTTCACTCGATAATAATTTTTTAGTATATGGATTTAGTACCAAGGAGATAACTTTCTAATTAATTATGGCACTCGATTTAGAATGCGTCAAGCTTATGAAGATGAAGATGAACTACCATGATACAACAATATCAGTGCGAGCCCGTTTTGACAATGACGCTTAAATGCAGCCCATGTATATAGACACATTGAAGAAAATAGAATGCGTGAGCAACCAGCCAGCAAACTTATACCAACGACAAATTTAGTCGAGATGATCCCTATCAATTATTTTTATATGCTGAGAGCGCCAGAAACTAAAAGACAATACCCAAAAAGGTTAAAAGTTGTTTTTGATTATGCGTATCTAATAATGAATTTAAAGAGGATCATTTAGAGAACCAATGTAAAGAAGTTATTACAAAGACATTACAAAATCCTCGATTTATCCATGTCCGAACCTTGTATACTTAGTAATGTATTTAACAGAATAGAAGAATGGTTATTGTTTGGATTAATGTAACTTATAACTGAATGGGCAGTGTAAATCTAAAGGTCGCCCCCTTACCATCAGAATTATTTTCAGCCGATATTCTACCGCCATGTGCTTCTATAATATTCTTACAAATATATAGTCCCAAGCCCGTCCCAGTAGTTGGATCAGAAGTAGCAAATTTTGTAAATAATTTAGATAATATCTTGTCTGATATCCCTTCTCCAGTATCCTTCACACTTACAATAATTTCTTTACCTTCTTTCTTTTTATCTATAATAACAAAAATCATTTGTTGGTTGTGAGTAGTAAATTTTAAAGCATTATCTAAAAGATTGTGGATAACTTGTGATAATCTATCTCTATCTGCTTCAACAATAGTATCCTCTTTATGTTTGAAATCATAAACTATTTCGAATTTTGGTTGGCTTTTTTGTTTATTCACATAATCTTTTAAAACTTCAGATATCAGAATATTCAGATTAAATTTTTCTTTATTAAGCATTAAAGATCTACCTTCTATTTTTGTAATATCCAGCAAATTATCAGTAAGCCGTTTTAGCCTTTTTGCATTTCTCATAATAATATCTAATAATTCATGTAACTCTTCATCTTTAATCTTAGAATATATAATATCCGTCAACCCAAGTATAGGCTGTATTGGAGTTCTCAATTCATGTGCAGCTATATTGATAAATTCTGATTTCATCTTCTCTGATTCCTTCACTTTCTCATATTGAATAGTAAGCATTTCATTGCTTTCTCTTAATCTATCATTGCTTTCTCTTAATCTAATATTATATTGTATGCTTGACAATGCAAGGCCAATAATATTGATAAAATAACCTGCATCTTTTAAAACATGCGCCATATTATGTGCGGTATCAAAGTGCTGTGCAGAATATAACATTATTATTTGCCCAAAAATACCAAATACAATAAAAATAGCTAAACTTGTATAGAAAACATCTTTATTTTTATAGACTCCATTTTTATAGAAATAATATAGTGACAATACAAATAATGCTAATGGGAAAATTTCGTACGGTCTATGTATAGGTATATTATCATCAATTACAGAAAATGGAAGAACAACAAAGAGCGAGCTTATAGCTACAATAGAAACAAATAAAGTAACTATTATTAGATAAAACAATAATAATTTTGATAATTTACAATTTTCATTACTCTTGTTAGTATTCATGTTAGAGGATTTTTGTTGTTGTAATTGTTTTGTACTGGAATCTACAGGTGAAAAAGAAACATATTTAACAATTGCTATACCTAACATAACACTAAGAAATAATCTTCCAGCAAACCAAGTCTGTGGAATAAAATATTTTAGGAATAAAATATCATCCATATTAAGAAGGGAAACTATAACATGGAACAAATCAATTAAAGTACTGACAAGAAATCCAATACCAATAAACAGACTAAATTTGTCACTTAAATTGTTAGCACGGGAGATATAATAGACTGAGAGTATTCCAGCAAGCATCGCACCAAATAATTCAATATAGAAATGATGTATGGGTGATGTTATCCATAAAGATTGATTAGTAGAAACTAGAGCAATTATTGAAAGA
>DASVEV010000082.1:0-25019 GCA_036380415.1 Nitrososphaeraceae archaeon | reverse complement strand
GTAGTGTGTGGGGTTATAGTTCAAATTCTGTTATTGAAGCTATCAGGAGACAGTTTCGCGAACTTCCTCATTCTACTCTATTTGGATTAGGAAATAAACCCTCAATAGTACTTGCAACTAAACTTTTAAACTTGACCAAGGGGATGGACAAAATTTTTTATTCAGATAATGGTTCGACTGCTATGGAGGTAGCATTGAAGATGGCTGTTCAGTATTGGAAAAATAAACAATTTCCAAAAAAGAACAGATTTCTTTCCCTTGACAATGGTTATCATGGAGATACAATTGCGACGATGTCTTTGGGTTACCTCGATAAGTATTTCAATCCTTATAAATCATTACTGATTAGAACACTTAGAGCTCCTGCACCATCATCTTTTGAAAACAATTTAGACAACGTTCTGACAGATTCTGAGATAGTTGACATATGTACAGAAAAAACAGAACACATACTTGAAAAAAATTCAAACCAAATAGCTGCACTTGTGATGGAAAGTGGGGCACAAATAGCAGGCGGGGTATCTATTTATCCTACCTCATATCAAAAAAGAATCTCTGATCTCTGTAAAAAATATAATGTTCTACTAATCCTAGATGAAATTGCCACAGGTTTTGGCAGGTTAGGTAATATGATAGAATATCTTGCACAATCATCTAAACCAGATATTGTTTGTTATGGAAAGGCATTGAATGGAGGATATTTTCCTATCGCAGTAACGTTGACAACAGAAGAAATTTATAAAGCATTTCTAAGCGAATACAATGAATATAAACAACTATTCCACGGACATACATATACTGGCCATCCTTCTGGATGTGCAGCTTGCATCGCTAATCTGGAAATGTATGAAAAAAAAAATCTTATTCAAAAGATAAGAGACAACAGTAGGCATATTAAAAAAAGATTGAAAGAACTTGAAGATTATAAATCTGTCCATAAAATTAGACATAAAGGTCTTTTAATAGGGGTCGAATTAGCTCAAGAAACTAAAGTGTCTCAAGGAAAGAAAAAAAAACACCCATTGTCTTTTATCGATGGAATTCATCTTAATAACTATATAATGAGGGAATCACTGAATAGAGGAGTTTTCCTTAGATCTCTTGGAAATATTGTTACACTGATTCCTCCACTTGCTATGCCACGGAGTCAACTAGATATTTTGATTGATACTCTAAATGATATAATAAAATCTATTGATGAAACATATTCTTAGAATCATTGTAATGTATGTTCAATCTCCGGAACTCTTTGTAAAGTGTAGCCTTTGATATCCTCAGTTCCTTTGCGATTTTTGCTCTTGAAATATTTTCAGCTAATAAGGCAATCAAATTGTTTTTGTCAATAACCTTTTCTGGTCTTCCTATCTCCTTTCCAGCAATTCTTGCTCTATTCATCCCATCCTTTGTACGTTGAACAAGCATCTCCCTTTCTCTTTCTGCAACCCACGTTAGTATACTTATCATCAGTTTTCTAATGCTTGGGTCGGTCGTCTGCAAAAAAGACTCTCTAGGAGAACATGATATCAGTGGACTATGTTCTTCGATGACCTTTATTGCGTCAAGCGTATCCCAAAACGTCCTTCCTACTCTTGACAGCTCATAGACCAAAACAGCTTCCACTTTTGATAATCTTACAAATTCCATCAAATCTTGAAACCCTTTTCTAGAAGAGGCAGGTATTTTTCCACTTACTGCAGGATCCTCAAAAAAATACAACATTTGATAATCATGATCCTTAGCCCATTTAGTAATAGCAATCTTTTGAGTCTGTACTGACTGCTCTTCAGTACTTACCCTAAGATATGCTATAGCGTACTTTTGCATATCCAGAAATAACCATTAAAATGATATCTATATCGTAATGTTAAAAAAAAAAGACAAACAGTATAAAAAAGGTAATATTTTTTGAACCATTTAGTCATGATATAAGCATATTTTAAAGGTAAAAAAAAGATACTATTTTCTATACGTATCACAAAGCGGTCCCTTTTTGAACTACATTAGAATAGAATAAAAACAACGAAAACCGTTGTTTTCTTATAATTCTGCTATGATTATTAAGATTTTAGCTGAAGTTAACGGGGTGAGGTAGCATTTAATCGAGAAAATCAAAATATAATATCAACAGCCTGATAATTGTTAAAAATTTATCCCATTCTATAGAGAATACAGACCTGAGTAAATTCCAATATTAACAGGAAAGCAATTCAAAGGATGCAAATGTTTCTAAACTCAAGTTTAGAAATGTAATATTAAAAATAACGATTAAGTATAGGTTTTGGAAAATATAGAATATATGAATAGCGGCGACTTGATTAGTAATAACGATTCTAATAATACCGAGGATTTTTTTATTGATATTCTAATCGATAAAATTTTCAATAATCAACAGGTCTCTTTTGATGAAGCATACACTTTATTGTCAACAGATGATATTTCGACTTTAGCCAAGGGTGCCAATACCATTACCAGGAAATTTAATGGTAAAGTTGTTGATATTGAATCGTTAGTTAATGCGAAATCTGGTAGTTGCCCTGAAGACTGTTCATTTTGTGCGCAGTCGTCATTCTATAATACTGAAATAACTAAGTATCCATTGCTTCCTACTGAAAAACTAATAGAACTCGCAAGAAATGCTAAAGAAGGAGGTTCCACAAACTTTTGCTTGGTTTGCGCTTACCGATCTCCTCCTGAAAAAGATTTCGAACTAATTTGTGATGCCATTTTAAAGATAAAAAATAGTATAGATATTGATATTAACGTTTCTTTGGGATTTATGACTCAAGAACGAGCGAAGAGATTAAAAAGTTTAGGAGTGAAAAGGTATAATCATAATCTAGAAACAGCAAAAAGTTATTTTTCTCAAATATGCACAACTCATGACTATCTAGATAGAGTAAATACTGGAAAAATTGTTAAAGAGGCCGGACTTGAACTTTGTTGTGGAGGAATAATAGGAATGGGTGAAAGTCCGGAACAAAGGCTCGAATTGGCTTTCGCCTTAGCAGAGCTTCAGCCCGACGAAGTTCCTATTAATATTTTAATTTCTCGAAAAGGAACACCACTTATGTATAACAATCCTTTAACCAATGAAGATATTATAAAAACAATAGCAGTATGGAGATTTATTATGCCAAAGACCATTTTAAAAATAGCAGGAGGAAGAGAGGTATACTTTGGAGATAACGGAAGATATGCACTTCAAGCGGGCGCTAATGGAATAATAAGTGGAGGATATCTTACCACAGGAGGAAATAAACAACAGAAAGATATAGAAATGATAAAAGAAATTGGCCTCGAAGTATGACCATATAAAAGATCAATTACAAGAATATAGAGAAAAAAATATCTATCGGGAACTATTGATATCACAAATAAAAGGTAAAACGTTTTTTTTAGGAAAAAAAAAAGTCATTAATTTAGGTTCTAATGATTACTTAGGTTTATCTCAAAATCGCGCTGTTTTATCTAAAATAAGGAATTCCCTCAGACAGGTATCTCCATGCAGTTCACGGTTAATATCAGGAACTAACGTCAATATCATAAAATTAGAAAGAATCTTAGCGAAACACCGAAGTGCGGAAAATGCTCTAGTATATCCTACAGGATACATGGCAAATCTTGGGGTAATTACTGCAATATCTAGCCCGGAACATACTATTTTCAGCGATAGCCTAAACCATTCCAGTATAATTGATGCATGTCGTTTATCGAAATCAAACAATATTAAGATTTTCCAACATAATGATCCAGACCATTTAGAGCGACTGTTAAAAAATTCAAATACCAAAAAGATCATCGTCACGGAAGGGGTTTTTAGTATGGATGGAGACATAGCAAGACTCGATCTGCTATCAGAATTGGCTAAGAAACATGATTCAATTTTGATACTAGATGATGCACATTCTGATTTTGTATTTGGAAATTTTGGTAATTATGGCGGAATTCCAGAGTTTTTCGGAGTAGAAGATAAAGTTGATATTCACATTAGTAGTTTAAGTAAGGGCTTAGGATGTTTTGGTGGCTATGCAGCTTCTTCTAATCTAATTACAGATTTATTAATTAATAAATCAAGACAATTTATTTATACATCTGCAATTCCAGAACATTTGTGTGTGGCCGCACTAACTGCCGTTTCATTTTTAAAAAAAAATAAAGATCTTCAAAGAAATTTTTTAAAAAAAATTAAGTGGTTTATAAATCAATTAAAACAACTAGGGTTCAATATAGGTGCGACTTCGAGTCAGATAATACCTATTATTATAGGTGATGAAAAAGTCGCTTCCAATTTCTCAAAAGAGTTATTCAAAAAAGGTATATTTATCCAAGCAATTAGATATCCTACGGTATCGTTAGGAAAAGCTCGCTTAAGGATATCTCTTAATACATTAATAGAACAGTCACAATTAACTTATGTTATTATTTGTCTAGACAAATTAGGCAAGAAATATAATATAATATAATATGTTACTAGTCATATATTATACATATTATTATGAATTTTTTCATAATAATCAAGTTCGTATAGCATAAGAATTAGAATCTGACACGTGAAAATCATTAAAGACGAATACAAAAATAAAGATATAACAAAATTTTAAATGCAATAATATAAAAAAATATCTTTACTGTATTTGATTAAACCTAGCTAGATAAACTGATTACCTATGTTATCTAGAAAGAAATAAAAAGATAAATTTCAAAAAAGAACTATGAAAATAGTAGAAGTAAAGATTAAAGTATCTGACGAATCATACCAAGAATTTTTATCCTATTTAAAGTCGCTTCCTGTAGATGTGATATTATTTGGTTTAAGATTTGCGTATAAGAGATACGCGGCTGAAACTGGAGGATACTTATTTCCTGGTAGAAAAAGCATAATAAAAAAAGAGACTAATATGTTAAGTAAGGAACAAGCGCAATGGAGATTAGACAACTGGAAAAAAATGATTAATAATTACCGGGAGAAAGGATATAGTTATCCTACAATTTCAAGAATAAAAAAGAAAATAGAAAATATTGTTACCAATTAGAGGTAATATTTCTAATGTTCAATATATGGAGGCTTCTGAACTTTCTTGATCTATTTCGGATGAGGAAGGTAAATCAGGGAATTTGTCCTTCATACTTTGTTCTACGACCATGCTAGCATCTTCTAATATTTTCATAGAGTCTTCAGAGATCATACCCGTTCCAGATATTTCTGTATTTGGTATTTGTGAAGAATCATTCATTATATTTGACAATAGATCAGATATTTGTCCAAACGATTGGTCAGCTTCTGGCATCATAGATGATAAACCTCCTTGAATACCTTTTATGACAGACATTGCAGGAGTCAATGTGACAACTACATCTCCTAATTCAGTAATGGTATTTAATCTTAATTGGATTTGCTCCATTGCAAGTTTTGCGGAACTCACCATCTTATTCATTTTTCTAATTTGCGAAAGCTCATTTGATAATACTTTTGCATATTGGCTATCATGATTTTGCATTGCATAAACAATTCTTTTAAAAATCAAATGGTCTTTTTCATTCATTTTAGTAGAAATCCCATCTAATTTAGATATTTGAAGCTGTAATTTTTTTTGAGCATCTTCAATTTTGGGCTTTAATGGAACCGGGGACTTTATATTATCCATAAATTTATTCTCTAGAAGTTTATTTGCTACACCTTCATTAGTTGTTGGTTTTACCCACCTTTTGTTAAATGACATCGGCTATCTATACACCGAAAACTATGTAACAAATTTGTTTAAAAAATGGATTGTAACTATGATTCCTGTCACTAGAGATACATTTCAAAAGGTAACTATATTCAGCTGTGGAGAGATCTGTGATAATTAACTTACTCATTATTCTATATATTTTGGGATTTCGAGTTGAAACGAGAGACTTGACAGTTAAAAATAAACTATATTTTATAATTAGAGAGAGTATTTGTATTTGAAATAAAGATAATATCTTCAAATAATTGAAGATATGCTAATTTTATTGATATTCAAACGTCAATAAAAATCAGGTATGAGAAATATCTTGTATTATCAAATATATCTACATACTTTTATTCCGTTTGAATAATGGGATTGACCGGATATGCACCACATATTCGACAAAATTTCCCCATCCATCTAAAACTACCACTACAATCAGGACATATTCTTAGTTCCAATAACTCTTTTTGTGATCGTGGTGGCAGAAAATATTTCCTGTACGTCAGGTAATAAAATAGATGCTCCTTGCTGCGAATTTTAACACTTTCAATGTCCTTTATTCTTTTAATTTCATTTAAAAATTTTTTATTAGTAAACATTTGGTTTTCAAAATAGTCTTTAATTTTTGAAAATCCTGAACCTTCTTCTTGAGCCTCTTTTTCTCTCCAAGCATGCTTTTCTTGATGTTGCCATTTTTCAAAACACTTTCTCAAGATAAACTTGCCCCATAATTTATTCTGATACTGACCCATTTTCATTGATATATTTATAGACTTTGCAAATCTCATAAATTTTTCATCAAGATACGGAGATGTTATCTTAACATTGAAAAATTTACCAATTGTTCCTGAAGGAAAATGCATTATGTTCCATAATCTTTTGACTTCTTCTTCTAACTTTGGCTTATCTTTGAAGTATTTTTTCAGATAATTATATCCTGCAAATAATTCGTCTCCTCCATCTCCTGTCAGTACAGCCGAAACTCCTACTTCTTTAGCTTTTTGTACTGCAGCGAAAATAACGCTAGAGTTACGAATAAAAATGGGATCAAAAGTCCGAAATAATTCTATTACTTTTTCTTCAATCTTTAATAATTCCAAAGTTTTTATTTTTATTGCGACGTGTTTCGAGCCATACTGTTTTGCAATCAATCTGGCATATTGAGAGTCTGAGGCATTGGAACCATGGAGAGTAACAGTAAAGGTATATTCAGGTTTTTGAAAACTAGCTATGATGCTACTATCTAAACCTCCTGATAGTAGAAGGCCACGAGCTCTCTCTTTTGTTATGATCTCTTTTAGCATAAAATAAAGTTCATTACAATAGAAAATTTCATAATGTGAATAATCTTTTTTCATTTATGAAAATATATAGAGGTGAAAGGAAGATAAATATTATAATCTTCTTACTATCGTGAGTAATGCATAAGCGCACGATCATTTAAGAATAACTATTCAATCTGTTAGATTTATAGCATGAAATCAACAATATAAAGGTAGAATATGTTTTTTTTACTTTCAATCAATACATTTCCTAAAGCCTTGGAAAATATAATGTATTTATTCTTTGGTAATAATCCTTTTCTCATTTCAAAATATTATTATTATTATATTTTTAAGATAACCTAAAAGATTTTGAAATTTACATCGAAAGTTTTTTAAATGCTTAACATAGGGAATGATCTTATGGAAGAAAAGAAGATAAAAGTAAATAATCGAGAGTATAATGTTACGCTTAATGATCAAACTCAACTAAATGCTATGAAACTTAAAAGGTTATATCAGCAAAGCTATACCGATATGGACAGTTTTGATGAGGTCAGTACTGAAATATCAAGCACCATTAATAACCTCTTAAAGAGGTCTGTCTCTCCTGATGTCCTTGAAGAGGATATGGATGGAGCTATTCAACAAATCCTCAAAATGTATGAAAAAAAAGGAAAGAAGTAAGATATCATTCAAAAGAAAATAATAATAATTTTTTAGATTTTTACAACATTTTAATTATGCTTTCGATTACTTATATTTCCTGATTTGATTACCTAATTAGAGCGAAAAAAATTGAAAAGGAATGAATTGGCAAAGAACAGACACCAATAATATAAATAAGATAATACTAATGATTCATTCGAATGAATCATGCGGTAAAAAAGTGTATAAATCCGTCTTGTGGGTTAATATATGAAATAATTTATAATAATTACCAATGTTCTTGTGGTTCATTTCTAGATATTCTTTATTCCTCACGACCTCCTAAGGAATTAATCGAAATATTTTACCAAAGGAGAAATCCTAATGGGAATATTTATAATGAAAGTGGCGTATGGAGGTTTAGAGAATTATTAAACTTTCCTGAGATAGATACTGAGAATCTCAATGAATGTTCAAACGTTCTAGTTTCCCTCGATGGTGCAGAAGGAAGATTATCTAAACCCTATAATATGTCCAAAGTTGCAGATTTTGTAGGCCTTCCTAACGATAATCTTTTTCTGCAACCTGAGGGCTACAATCCTAGTGGGTCTTTCAAAGACAATGGTATGTCATCTGCAGTCACTCATGCAAAGATGCTGAAAATAAAAGCATTGATCTGTGCATCTACTGGGAATACATCTGCATCAGCAGCAATGTATGCTTCCAATGAAAACATGGAATGTGATGTTTTTATTCCAAAAGGAGAAATAGCTCCTGGTAAATTAGGACAAGCATTTCAATTTGGGGCTCAAGTTATTCAAGTAGAGGGAAATTTTGATGATGCCCTACAATCTTCTTTAGAATATTCCAAAACTTCAAGGGGTTATACTGTAAACTCTATCAATCCATTTAGAATAGAAGGCCAGAAAACGATTATTTATAGAGCACTAGAGCATTTAGAATGGAACACTCCCGATTGGATCGTTTATCCAGGTGGTGCATTAGGAAATACATCTAGTTGTGGAAAAGCACTGACGGAATTACATGAATGGGGATGGATCAAGAAAATCCCTAGGATTGCAGTTGTAAATGCAGAAGGTGCCAATACTCTATATGAACTGGTTAATGGTAAGTTTGAAAATACAATATTACACTGGAATGGAGGTAAACCTGATATTAATCAAATTCAAAGATATTATCAGTATAAGAAGAACAATAATATACTTCCTAAAACTAGGGCCACTGCAATTCAAATTGGTAAACCTTCAAACATTGTTAAAGGATTGAGAGCCTTATGGTATACTAATGGATTAGTAATTCAGGTGAAAGATCGTGAAATGATGGATGGAATGTCAATTGTAGGACTCAATGGATTTGACTGTGAACTTGCGTCCGGAGCAGTTCCGGCAGGAATAAAGAAATTGAAAGAAAAAGATATCATTAAAAAAGACGATATTGTTGTTGGGATTTTGACAGGAAGACAAAAAGATCCCTCACTATCTATGGAATATCATATGAATACTACAAACAGATTTTCTAAGCCTCCCAAGAATATCTATCAATAATCCACCATTAGTTTTGGAAAGACATTAAATAACATAGAACTAATGTTTATTTTAAACTCTTTTCGTATTATTTTGGAAACTTATTTTTATCTTCTGTATCTGAATTTTTATTTTTTAAAACGGATATCATAGCGTCTGCTTTTCTTTCTGTTTCCTCCCATTCATTCGAGGGAATCGAATCCATTACTATTCCAGCACCAGATTGTACATATCCATCTTTTCCCTGTATGAAAATTGATCTTATTGTTATAGCAAAATCACAACATCCGTTGAATGAGAAGTAACCGAGAGCCCCAGCATAAGGTTCCCTCCTTTCTTTTTCCAATTCATTTATAATCTCCATAGCCCTAACTTTGGGTGCTCCTGAAACCGTCCCCGCAGGAAATAGTGCTTTTAAAGCATCAAAAACATCAAAGTTATCTGATAAGTGTCCAACTACATGTGACACAATGTGTTGCACATGGCTAAAACGTTTAATTGCCATCAATGATTTCACCTTCACCGTACCGTAATCAGAAACACGACCTACATCATTTCTTGCAAGGTCAACTAACATTGTATGTTCAGCTAATTCTTTTTCATCTTTTAATAAATTCTCGCCAAGTTTTGTGGTTTCTTCCTCATTTTCACCAATGGGTCTCGTTCCAGCTATCGGAAAGGTCTCAATTACTTTTCCAGTAACTCTAAGAAGCATTTCTGGACTGGATCCTATTATACATCTTTTGTCAATCTTAAAGAGATACATATAGGGGGATGGATTTATTTTTCGTAAGGATGAATAAACTTGAAGTAGGTTGCCTTCTATAGTGAATTTGAAGTTTTTTGATAAGACTACTTGATAGATATCACCATCATAAATATAGCTTTGCGCCTTTTTTACCATTTTTATGAATTCTGCTTTACTTAGGTTTCTTTGTGGAACTGAACATTTAATGTTTTTCAACTTAAGATTTTTATTATGATGTCTATTCTTCCAATTCAACTCCGTATTAGCATTAAAAGGATGACAATCATTGTTTAAAATTTTATTTATTTCATCTATTTGGGATTCGAGCCCTGTATGAAAATAATATGCTTGGTTTTCCTTATGGTCATAGAGTATTCCATCTGTGTAAATTCCAAACTCAAACAAGGGAAAGTTTAGTATTTTTTTCTTCGGAGCGGGTAATCTTTCCCAAAAGCTGATAGCCTCATAACTAATATAACCTACCGCTCCTCCAATATATCTATAATTAAAATCATGTAAAGTTATTTTTGGAAGTATAGATCTTAATTGAGATAATGGTTCTTTCACCTTTAGTGTTTTTACTTTTTTTTTATTTTTATTAAAGATAATCAAGTTTTTTGAATTACATTTTATGGTGAAACTCGGACTAAATCCAATAATAGAGGTCTCTGCCAACTCTTTAGGACCTGATAGAGATTCAAAAATAAAAGTAGAATCATAAAAATTAAAGATGTCTGAATAAATTTGAAACTGGTTTTTCTTTGTATTTAGTTTTTGTATATGAAAATGATTTAATCTCTTTAGCTGCGAAATAGATAATGGAGTATTCAATCTGAAAATGACCTCTTATTAACTGAAATATTTTTTAAAATTATTTAAATCTATGTGATTCAAATTACAAAAATTTTACTCTAAAACTATTCCTCAATTCAATTTCCATTAATATGTGAAATTTAGGTTTTTAGAATGAATAATCCAAAGTCATAGATTTTGATGGCAATTAATTAAATGACAAGCATCTTCAATTTTTATCCTTCTTTAGGTTACTTTATAATCCATATTCATTTAATATTTAGAACACAAGGTGAGGTAATATATTTTCTCATCTACAGATACAAGTTATGCCTAATTACTTGAAATATTTCAATAATTATTAATGTTTACTAAGGGTCAGACTAAATTATATTAATTCTTTGGAATTTTCTAAAACTTCATTTTCATTAAGGTTATTATAATCTTCATTTGTAATTAATGGTATTTTCCATTTATAACATAAATATCGATTTTTGCTTGGTGATTGTGATTTCAATTTATCAATGAATTTATCACATGCTGATTCATCTTCAAATACGATATTCTTTAACTGGCTAACCATTCCTTCTATCTGAACAGTCACCAAATAAACTTGTTTCATATTATTAATACTTTAAATTTATTACTTGTATTAAGTATTTATTAAGTCTCACAGCCTACTTTTTCTAACTCGATTTTCCTGCCACAAAATGGGCAAAAATTTTATTCCGTCCCTACCTCCTATTACGCTGTAACCTCCACTATAGTTAGCAAGACCTAATACTATTTTTGGCTCGTTTAATCCATTTTTATTATTTTTAGGTTCGATTAATTCTAATCACAAATTCTTTTCTAAAGCTTCACAACAATAAATCAATTCTCCAATAACAAAAATATCTTATTTATCTAGAATGTCTCTATCTTCATTTTTTTTGGAAAGTATTCTAGTGTAGACTCTGGACAATAACGAATTTTTTATTTCTATCTATATTTCAGTGTAATTTAAATATATATTGGAATCTTCTTATATGAATATATTTGAATATTCATCTCCTTGAGTTATTTGTCGTGGAGGTTTGGAAGTAACCATCCTTATTATTCACTTAGCGAATTGCATTTAAATACATAACCTCCTGTTACGCTGTTTATTCTGAACAATATTTACCAATTTTTGGCTTCATTTGGGACGTGCTAATATTCTTATATAATAAAACTTAATCTAATCCATTAATTGAAATGCAGCTAGATTTAATAAGATATAATGTCATAAATTAAGCATAACTTGTTTAAAATAGAAAATCAAACAAAGAAAAAATTAATGGAACCAACTTAAAATGCCATGCAAGGGAATATGTGCACGTCATAAAGCATTAAAACCTAAAAGTGGACAACGTTACATAATCGGACAAAAACGTTGTCAAGTATGTCAAATTTTTATAAAATGGGAAGGTTTATGGTGTCCTTGTTGTGGATATCGTTTACGCACTAGACCGAGGAGTAGAAAATACAAAGTACAGTTTAATGAAAAGATAATTCAAAATCTAATAACTAATGTTTCGATAAGGAAATAGATTTATTACCTTTTAATTTGTTATACTAAAACCAATATTATTAATTGCATTAGCTTATTTCGTAGGAATCTTGGTCATTGGGAAAATTTTGATTTATTTAGTAATCTTTATCGCATTATCACACCAATTCGTAGTCTTAATATTGAGAAGTTTGTGTAAATATTATCATATCATTCATTGTCCCAAAATAATAAGGAAAACATTAAACTAACAAATTACCATTAAATAATTCCTCATAGCAATATTGTTTAATTTATAAAATTTTTCACATTAGCCTGACGGTTAAAATTAATATCAAAACGAAATTTTCTTTATTGTTTTTTTCGGGTCAATATTCCATACGATTATTAATTGGAGATATCAAATAATCAGCTTAACTATTGAGAGTATCTTGGTATTTTAATGGTTATCTTGGTCAATTTAATAGGACAAACCATTTTATCAGTGGAAGACAGCCTAATTTCTTCTTTAATAAGTAAAGAACCGATGAAAAAGTGAGTTGAAAATAGAGAAAGCAATTTCATCATAACGGGTAATGAAAATTAACAGATAAATAAGAAAGTTAAATTTTTTAAGGTATTATATCCAATGCGGTTAAAAACAGTAGTTTTAAAAATCCTAAGGATTTCCTTTAAACAAGATCGGCTTTTGCGAATCGATTACCAATGCTGGTAATTTTAATTTTGACATCATTTCCGACTTTACCATCTTTAACAAAGATCACAAAACCTTGAACTCTTGCAACGCCGTCACCCTTATAACTCGTTTCTGTTATTTGAACGTTGTATTCCTTTCCTAATTCTACCGGTTTATTAGTAAAATTTCGTTGATCATTATTATCCCCGTATTGTTCATTACTAGTATTACTCATATAGTTAAGTGAAATTTAAGATAATATATATGAATGCATTTTTTTAGTCAAATAATTTTTTTGTCGAACGATTCAATAAATCTCCTAAATTTGTTAAAACTGATAAATTCCTAAAATATTCGCAAGTAAATGAAATTTATTAAAAATAATTATGTTATTTGTATTTGCATGGAACAACCTGATTTTTATCGGGTGGAATTTGTTTTTATTATAATAAGAAAGATAGAAAAAAAGTGATAACTGATCTATAGTTCCGTGATGGAAATCTTTTGCAAACCTCTATAAAATTGAGGCATACTTTACCAAAAACACTAATAAAAATGTGAGTCTACCAATACTACAAAATTTGATTGTTTATCATAATAGCGGAATAATTAATTAATGAAGAGAAGTTATTTCTTGATACATTGGTTATTTACTACAGTTTTACATTTGTGACTATGCCTCCAACTACCATTCATAAAAAACTCTAAATGTTTATTGTTATTATTATCAATTATAACGCGCTCATCGCTATTTTTTGCAGTGTTTGATTTTCTTATAGTTTCTATTACTTTTCTCATAACTTATTAATGGCTGTTTATTATAAGAACGTTAGGCTTACTTTTTCATTGGATTTTACAGCTTGATCATGCATCTTCCTAATGGTAAATTGAATTATGTATATTTTAAAGAGTCATATTATTTCAATTAATTGGTGAAGGCTGTCATACATAGTGATAAAATGAAAAGAACAATTATGAGATTCTCTTTATAGAAATATATTAGTTATTGTTCTCTATTGTTGAATGATGATGCTTTAATTTGGAAATGGATTCAGATACATTTGTTAAATGTTTAAGGTGCAAACACCAAAAAATTGATCATGATAAACATGCTAAAATTGATAAAATGAAATGTCTAATAGAAAATTGTACTTGTAAAAAATTTAAACCAGATAGAAAATATTACCGATCAAGTAAAAAATAAACGTAATGCCCATCCTAATTTGATTTAAATTTTCCTTTATTATTTTATGTTATACTATTTTTGAGAATCATTTTGGAATAACAATATAATGCTATTTCACTAAGCTTCTTTAAATTTTAATTAAAACCTTAATTTTGTTTTACTTTAGTCATCATATGAAATTTTTTTTTCGATAATAAGTAATTAATAATAGAGAAATTTTCTTGATAATAAGAAAAGAACATAATAATTAAATTCTCCTAAATTATCTTCTTCATAAATAGTTTCAAAGATTTATATATCATCTCTATTCCAAACTCCCCAGAGATTTTCTTTGACTATAGCAATAATTCTCCAAGATATGGATTTTCTATTACATTTTTAAGATTAATTAATTTATCCGTAATCAGTGAAAAACTCTTTATTTTCTTAGTTACTGCGCAAGATGTAGCTTTATCAAAATTAGTTGAACTTGTAATTTTTCTCCAATTTTGGAATAATTCTTTTAGTACCTCACTATGCGTGGCTCATTCAAAAAAAGTGTTCAGAAAAAAGTAACCGTTTCTAGTTATTCACCAACAATTACAGGTATAAAATTTGTCTTCAAGTAAAAATGAGATATCTTCCATTAAATAGCAATAATAAAAGTCAGTTTGTTTCAGGATTCTTGTAAATCATATATTATTTTAAGCTATCAAACATGGTGAGTTTGTTTGGACTTTTTGCTAAAATTCTAAGGAAATACATGATTAAATAGTTATGGATTGATTCCCTATGGTAAAGTGCAATATTGAGTCTGCATACGCATTTGAGGACTCATTTAATGAAAAAAATAAATCCAAAATCAAACAAATGTGGACGTTATCTTCGAATCTCGTATCTGAATATAATGGATTAGCCAACTTTCTGTTGTGATTTCAAGTATTCAATTTTTTTTAGTCCAATTACTAGAATGAAAATCATAATGAAATCAAGATAATATTACATTTCGTTTCAAATATCGGCGTAACTTGTAAGAAAAATTGGTGTAAGTGATCAATGATAGATTATTAAATAACAGATATTGATGTATTTATTATAAGTTTTATTTATTGTGCTTCGCTAACTCTATTAAAAAATGCTATATCCTGTGGTTTTTCAATAGACAGAGTATGGGAAGCCCATATAAAAAAATGGATTTAGGACTACAAAATCACGTTATTGGTAAACGCATTTATCATTATAAAAAATTAAGGTCAACCCAGCAACTCGCTATTTCACTAGCTGAAACCAATATTAAGAATGAACACGGAACTGTCATCGTAGCTGATGAACAAGATGAAGGATTAGGACGAAATAGAAAAAAATGGATTTCTCCGATCGGAGGGTTATGGATGTCCTTAATTATTAAACCTAGAATTGAATTTACTAAAATTAATATGATGTCGGTAATCTCAGCAATTTCTGTTTGTGAAGCAATCAATGAAATTTCCAAGTTAAAGACCTATGTAAAATGGCCTAATGATGTTTTAATAAACGACGAAAAAATTGCAGGAATTTTAATAAATTCTAGTACCAATAATAGTGATAAGGACTACGTGGTAATTGGAATAGGAATTAATATCGATATTGATATAGCAAAAATTAATTTATCTAATGCCTCTAACAGTATAATGTCTTGGAAAGTAACATCTATACAAAATGAAATTAAAGGAAAAGGAATTGACCGTTTCACTTTACTGAAACAATTATTAGTAAAAATAGAATTTTATTTGTCCTTGTTAGAGTACGATAAGTATCATACAAGAATTATTGACATTTACAAACATCTTATTAATACACTAGGAAAAAGAATAATTGTTTATCAAGATGATTTGAAAAAATATAGCGCAATTGTAAAGGATATCGATACCGATGGTGGATTAATTCTAGCAAAAGAGGATAATTCATTAGAGAAAATATATTCCGGAGAAATTTCTATCAGAGAAAAAAAATGACAAAAGGAAATTTAAATTTTATTATTTATTATGGGATTAAGTTCTCCGATGATAGTCTATTCCGACTTAAAGGTTTATAAAAATGTAGTAATTATATTCTATCATTAAATTATTTATATGATTCAACCCTTTTTCTCGATAGAAATACTTCATTATTAAGTATATCTAAATCCTTATTCTATTTTACAAATGATAGCAATATCATTAACATTTGTTCCAGTTCTGCCAGTAATTATATTGGAATTAACTTTTTTTAGTAAAGTTTCACTGTCATGAGAATTCAAGTAGAAATTTACATTAATTTTTGCTTTCTTTATAGATTCTAGTGTTGAAGGAGATACTAAACCTCCCGCAGATTCAGAATTGCCATCTATTCCATCTGTTCCAGCACAGATTATAGTGAAATTGTCAAGATTTTTAATGTTGTGAAGATAATTGATAGCTGAAATTATTGCTTCTTGATTTCTTCCTCCTTTTCCCTCAACGTTATTGTTCGAATTGTTAGTTGAGGTCAGGTTTACTACAGTCTCTCCTCCCATGACGTATGCAAAAGACCCATTTTCCTCTTTATGGTTAAAGGGTTTTGTTTGAGGTGACTTGAGCAATTGTGCTAATTCTTTTCCAAAAACCTTAGCTGGAGAATTGATGTGGGATCCTATATAGTTTGTTTTTATTTCAAATTTGAGTAATTCATTCATAGCACTTTTACACGCTACTTCATTATTTCCAATCAAAATATTACTTACTCTCTCGTAAATCGGATGATGAAGGGGAGGTGTCTCTTCAATAATCCCTTTTTTTCCATCTTCCAATACTTTCTTCACATTTGAAATTTCTAGGGGATTTTCATTGTTGTTTGTATTCCATATATCATATTTTTTTAATATATCTATACAATTTGCAAATGTCGAATTATCTCCAACTGTTGGGCCTGATCCTATAATACTTAAGTCATCACCTACAACATCTGATAAAATGAGAGTTATTATTCTCGCTTTCTCATTCACATATTTTGGAAGTCTGCCTCCTTTGATTTTTGATAGATGTTTCCTAACTGTATTAATTTCATTTATCGATGCGCCAGACTTTAGTAACAGCTTTGTTAGTACTTGTTTAGATTTAAGTTCTAATCCATCTAAAGGATAACACATTAATGAAGAGGATCCGCCAGATATAAGCACAAATACTAAAGATTTAGTTTCAATTTTTTTCAGTAGATCAATCATCTGTTTGGTTCCACGTATGCTATTTTTATCTGGAACTGGATGACCAGCTTCTGTTACTATAAGTTTATCAGGCAATATCTTTTCATTATAGGGTATAGTTATGGCTCCAGAGGAAATTTCTATATTTAACGTTTCCATTAAAGATTTAGCCATTCTTGCTGTTGCTTTTCCTGCACCCACAATATGAAAAGACTCGTAGTCTTTGAAATCAAAAAAATAGTTAACATCATTTACGTCCCTAACAACTACTAGTTTATTTTCTTTGATATCAATAGCTCTTTTTATTAATACACACGGATCAACAGATTTGATGGCCTTTTTCAACGCTGATATCGAAATATTAAAGGAGCTGAAGCGAGAATGATGTTGAAGTAAATTTCTTTCATTTTGAATGATCTTCATTTCTTAATGAAGACTAGTCGATATATTTTATCATACTGTATTTGATATAGGTAGGTACTCGAATATATAATTTAAAATAACATGGCATTTATTAGATGTTTAAATCACAATTTTATTATTGAAATATAATAGCTTGCTATCATTTCTAACTAATGCGATTTCCGATTTTCCACAGATTACTAATAATAACCTCTAATCTCAAAGACCATAACAATGATCATTTAGATTTCAGTGGTGCATTTCGAAGATCATCATATAGGTGTTTAGTATCTAACTATCTCAAGTCAGCAAAATCATCAACATATTCGAAGCCTTCTTGTGGAATAGGTTTTCTACCCATAAAACCTTCTTCCTTTCTATGCCAAAATTTTACTTGATTTTCTCCAAATTTCCAACATAACCATATTTCTTCATCATCCCGGATTGATGGAAAGTCTAGTAAACCTTCATCAACACTTTTTATCATTATTCCCAAATCTTCTAATTCTTGGATCATGTTGTATAGAGAAGTAACAGCATGATTAAGTTCTTGTTTTTTCTTTATGAATTTTTCAAATGAACAATTAGAATCGGAGAGATTCTGTAGCTCTTCTTGAATATCCATTACATTATTTTTACAGCATAATATTTCATCAAACCTCTTTTTCACTTTTGGTAAAATAGTATTTGCTTTATCTACTGTAAAGAGTATAGACATCAATAATGTGTGAGATCCACATAAGATAATTTATGTATTTTCACTATTTTTTAAATTTATCACCGAAAGTGAAATAATAATGAAAGAAAATGATTAAAGGTTATTATTCATGTTACTTTGGAAGTTATATATATTATTTTACATCAAGGATTCTCACAAATAGTTTTCAATCTCGTATTGGGTAAATTCCTTAATTTATGTTTAATGTGAAGAAATTACTATAAAATATAAAGAATTAATAGCAAACTTAATGTTGTTTTGAATATTTCAATCTGGCTGAGAATTATAAGAATTAAATTCCTACTGGCGTCAATTATAGCTATTACTAATGGTTTATTATATACCTACTTTACTTACAATCAATTTAATATAATTGATGCTTTGCTAACGTATATTGGCGTTATTTTTTTACATGCTAGTGTAGATCTTTTTAATGATTATTGGGATTATAAAAGAGGAATTGATACGACCACTAAAAGAACTACCTTTAGTGGAGGGACTGGAGTACTTCCTGAAAAAAAACTAGATCCATCTACAGTATACAAAGCAGGATTTATTTGTATGGTGATAGGGTTATCGGTAGGAGGATACTTTGTTTTTCATAGTGGATTTATAATTGCAATTATTTTAGCTGTCGCTACTATATCAATTTATTTTTATTCTACTACTATTGTAAATATTGGTTTAGGAGAAACACTTGTTGCAGTTAAAGGTTCAATGATTGTTATTGGTACCTCTTACGTTCAGTCTGGTATTATCGATTTACCAAGCGTTTTATTAGGAATAATAATTGGAGCATTATCTTCTATTGTTTTATATATCGCATCCTTCCCCGATTTTGATGCCGACAAAGAAAAAGGAAGAAAAACGTTAGTTATCTTACTGCGAAAAGATAAAGCATCAAAAATATTTCCGCTTCTTATTAGCTTGATATATTCTTTAATAGCAATTGGAATAATTATACAATATTTACCGCTTTACTCAATTATAACTTTTAGTTCATTGCTTTTTGCTATCAGGTCTTCACAACTATTGAAAAATTATGACAAAATAGAAGATTTGGTTAAAGCAATATCCTACACAATTACATTCTCTAGAACAATAGGTATTTGTCTTATTTTTAGTTACATAATTGCAATAATTAATAAATAGAATAATTATATATTCCTAAAAATGGTATTATATAAAAATAAATAGGTTTTTTTATTTGAGTGAATTTCTCGAATAAATAAATTAGTAGGATTCCATGATAAAATGTTATTGTTTTACAGTATTCAATGAGAAATCTGAGGGATTCAGTGAAATTCCGCATTTATTGCATCTTCCACTAGAAGGACGCATACTATCTCTTATTGATTTGAGATTTATCATTCGATTAATTGTGGATCCGCAATTACCACATACTACTTCTAAACAAGGATAAGACATTACCAATATCAATTCTATAGTAGAATAATATATTTCTTGTAAAAATTTCTTTACAATTTTGACAAAATTAATGTTTGTGGAAAACTTTATCTTTTAACGAAAAAACACAAAAAAGATCCATGATTAGAAACAAAAGTACAGAAACCCTTTTAATTTGAGTACATTAACTAAAATAATTTAGATTAATCTCCATTTATTTGCTATTATGAATTCAATGGTAGAGATAAATCATTTAAAGAAGACAGAGATGGGACTAACATTGGGAATATACATTCTTAAAAACAAATGAATATATCTTCTAAAATCTCGTCGTCTCGTTCTACATTATCAGTATGAGCTGCTTTATCTAATCTCTGATAAGAAATTATCGTATACCTTTTATTTACTTAATAGTTAATACCTTAATTTTAGGCCACAGCTATTTCCAGCAGTTATTATTCTTAATACAGTTGAACTTAGAGCATTGTCTACTTGGATAGATTCCATTAATTGTTGATAACTGTCTTAAGCTGAACATTAACTTTAAAATTTAACCTGTATTAGATCTATTCTTCGCATTGTATTTTTTGGATCTCCATAGATGCCAAACATTGCAGTCAGTGTTCTTTCTTTATACATTGTAACTTTGGACATCTAGATTACAGCAAAGCAATCTTTCAATTAGAGAAAGATAGAAGAAAGAAATTTTTCTATGGATAATATATACTAAGACGATTAAGAGAGCATCCAATGAAAGAAGTTTTTCTTAAATCGTTTATAATTCCCTATCTGAGACATTCGTCCAACCTGCTGATAACTAACCCCTTGGATGGTAGGAGTAAAAATAAAACTCTATCATAATTAAGTCGATAAAATTAATTTTGTCTAAAACAAAAATTCAGATTAAATAATTATTATAACAATTGAATATTTGATAATAATTTGGGAGTATAATAGTTGAAAAAAAAGGATATGATACTGAATAATATTGAGAAAATACTATAGTCACCATATTATTTACATATAGAAATAAATAAATAATTATAAAAAATATTTGTTTTTATAGAATGCCAGTTGATCCTGTTTGTGGAATAGAAATGGAGGAAGAATTAGCCATTTCATTAGAGTACAATGACAAAAAATATTATTTTTGTTGTGAAGGATGTAAGGGTATTTTCAAAAGAAAACCAAAAAAATATCACAATAGTTAATATATTTTATAATCCACTATAGATAATGTTTCTGTGAAGTCTGTAAAAATAGTATCGCAAGGAGTAGTTCAAGTTTACGAGTTAGACGATAACGTACTCGAGTTCAAATCGGACGGTGATCTTCTTGTTGAAATGAAGGCTTGTGGTATTTGTGGTTCCGATTTAGAAAAGGTATATGGTCAATATGGCATGACTTCGGCAAGGCTAGGGCATGAACCAGCGGGAGAAGTCTTATCAATTGGAAATAATGTAAAGGGCATTACGGTAGGAGATCGAGTATTCGTGCATCATCATGTAAGTTGTAATTCATGTCATTACTGTAGACATGGAAATAACACCATGTGTGAATTTTATCAAAAAAGCAATTTAGATCCCTGCGGTTTGGCAGATAAGTTTATTGTACCAGCTTGGAATGTTGAGCGTGGTGGTGTGTTAAAGTTGCCAGATAACCTCACTTATGAGCAGGCCTCTTTAATCGAGCCTTTAGCATGCTGTATAAGAGCTCTTAATAAAATACCCTTTCAAAAAGGAGATGACTTGGTCATCTTTGGAGCAGGACCAGCAGGAATTATGCTACTTAATTTAGCTCGAATGTATGGAGCCGGAAAGATATTTGTAGTCGATATTAATGATTTTAGATTAGAATTTTCTCAGAAATTCGTTTCAGATGCAATATTTATAAATTCATTAAATGAAAACTACAACAAAATTATTAAAGATAAGACCAAAGGTAGAGGAGGAGACATATCAATAGTCGCGACAAGTAGCTTAACAGCATTATCTAATGCCTTTGAAATCACCAGAAAAGGTGGCTATATCATTCTGTTTGGAGTACCATCTAAAGATTCAGAATTCCCTTTGGAAGCTAGTAAACTTTACTCTAATGAATTTTCACTAGTACCAAGTTATGCTGCTTCTGAAATTGAAACTAATCAAGCATTGAAGTTACTGGCAGAAGGAAGACTTAATTTAGATTTTCTTATTACACACAAATATTCCCTAGAGGAATCTCCTGATGCAGTTTTTTGTGCTCATAAAGCTATAGATTGTATGAAAGTAATTGTTACTACGTAGGACCAAAGATAAAAAAAAATAAATAGATCAAGGAATTTACCAAGGTTCTGTTGATATAGATTATGGATTGGGGCATGAAAAACAGATTCTCAAGAATAATAAAGCCGAAAAATGGACGTTGTGTCATGCTAGCTGTTGATCATGGTTATTTTTTAGGTCCAACAGAAAAATTAGAAGTCCCTCAAAAAACCATACAACCATTACTTCCTTATGTTGATTCAATCATGCTAACAAGGGGAGTTTTACGAACCTCCGTAACCCCTACTTCCAATGTTCCTATAGTTTTGAGAGTATCAGGGGGTACCAGTATTATTGGAGAAGACTTATCAAAAGAAACTATTGTTACGTCAATGGAAGATGCAATTAGACTGAATGTATCGTGTCTAGCATTATCTATTTTCGTAGGTTCTAAATATGAACATCAAACATTATCTAATCTTGCGGCTTTAGTAGACCAGGGAGAAAGGTATGGTATCCCTATTCTAGCAGTAACAGCAGTAGGTAAAGAGATGGTAAGAGATGCTCGGTATCTAGGTTTAGCTTGTAGAATAGCTGGGGAACTGGGTGCTCATCTTGTTAAAACCTATTATTGTGAGAAATTTGAAAAAGTAATTGAAGGATGTCCCGTTCCAGTGATTATTGCAGGAGGAAAAAAACTAGAAAAAGAGATAGATGTATTGGAATTAACTTTTAATGCCATTAGAGAAGGCGCTTCTGGCGTTGATATGGGAAGAAACATTTGGCAATCAGACTCTCCAATTGCTATGATAAAAGCTGTAAAATCGATAGTCCATGAAAATTTTTCTATTAAAGAGGCCTCAGACCTCTTGATGTTGAAGAAAAAAATAGAAATTAAAAGATAATGTAATATAGTTGTTATACGAATTAAAATTTTGTTTATCTTATCAATATTGTCACTAACATTAATTAAATTCAGATAAAAACCATTTCAACAATAACCTTTTATTTTTATGTATAGTTTAGAAAATATCTCTTTGTTGTACTTTTTCTAATATACTAACACGATTGGAAATTAAAGAATTGATAAATCCAGTCTTTTAAGGCTAAAATTGTTGTATCTTTATAAGAATATATTTATATTTTTGAGTAGATTTTTAGATGTTAATAAATGAGAAATAATTTGATCGTTTTTTTGGTAATGGGCCTTTCACTTCTTATTTTGGGTATAATCAATACTGATAATTTGATACCTGTCTTTGCGGCTATTATTGTTGGAACAGAGGAAGAAGATGAAATAAAAGGGACGAACAAAAAGGATAGCCTCTTTGGATTAGAGGAAAAGGACAAATTGTGGGGCAGAGATGCATCAGATTATATTGATGGGGGTGAAGGACGAGATAAAATAGAAGGCAATAGCGGTAAAGATAAACTATATGGTAATTCTGGAAGTGACCGAATTGAAGGAAATAAAGGGAGTGATTATATCGACGGATATACCGGCAATGATCTGATTCAAGGAAATTCTGGCGGAGATAATATATTGGGATTTAATGGTGATGATATTATTCAGGGTAACAAAGATGATGATATTCTGTATGGCGAAAAACAGAATGATAGAATAGAAGGCAATAGCGGTAATGATTGGATCAATGGAGGACAAGGACGAGATTTACTCATAGGAGGGTCTGGTGATGATATTCTCTGGGGAAAATCTGGGAAAGATGTTATGATTGGTGGAACGGGAGCTGATGAGTTTCATTGCGGCCAAGGATTTGATATTATATTAGATTTTGATAAATTTGAAGGAGATACTAAATCAAAAAACTGTGAAGTATTTTAATAGAAATTCAACCTTTTATTGGATTTTTTACTTTGATTTATTCTGTAAGACATTTAATCGCTTTGTTCAAGTATTATTTATATTAATGATATGTTTGTTATTGATCAGTTAGACAAATGAAGATGAAATTCTTATTTATAGCAGTATTAATTGGTACATTAGCGATATCCTTAATGGATATGCAGACTATTTCAATAGCTTATGCTCAAACTTCTGATAAATCTTTCAAAGGTAACGAAGCACCTTTTATTCCTCCTCCTGAATCAGACAGAACACCAAAAGCTCCTCCAAGTGATGCTATATCGATAAAAGATCGTCCTTCCATTGGGGTGGAGGATACTGATGAAGAGGAAGAGGAAGAGATAGATAAAGATAGACTTCCTCCATTAACCGCAAGAGAAATCCAAGAATTGTCATTTGATACTATCAATGATCCTGAATTCAGAGAAGTAAAAATTATTCCGAACGAAACTTCATTCTCTGATCCTATTAGGAGTCTAGTACAAGAAATAATAAAAAATGAGACCATCATTTCGAACGATAATGATATTATTTCATTTAACTCATCAAAGATAAAAAACAAATTTGATGATACTCAATTAGGACAAATATTTATAGCTCAAAATATGTCTCGAGATTCTGAAACTTCCTTAGAAGGGAATGATACTGAAATTATCTCTAATACAACTGCGGACCATGATGATGGTGATAATATATTCTCTGAGACAAATTTACCAAACCGAGATATTCTAAATTTTATTAATAGTACTAAAGTTGGTTCTAATACTACTGAAGCAGAAGGACAGCCAGCAATAACTGATGACTTATCAAGACAAGGAAATGTTACTGAAGCAGAAGGACAGCCAGCAATAACTGATGACTTATCAAGACAAGGAAATGTTACAAATAATAATCAACAAAATAATGAGGAAGAACTATTACAAGGAGGTAAAACTATAACAATTGAGGAAATTCCTTTAAAATCAGCAGATTCTCAAGAAGAAGAGGCAACAGAAGGAAATGTTACAATAAAAGGACAGCCAGCAATAACAGATACGACAGAAGAACCAGGCATGACAACATCCTCTGAATTACAAGATGAAGGTCAACAACAGCAACAACCA
>DASVEV010000081.1:0-13448 GCA_036380415.1 Nitrososphaeraceae archaeon | reverse complement strand
AGTGTGTTAATTGAAATGCGTGATCCTAAAATAATTAATAAAAATAAAAATAGTATACAAGGTGTTTCCAAGGCATAGTACATAATATTATCATAAATAATAAATTTATGGTACAAGTGTAAAATTAACCTTCATGTCAATTAAAATATCTTGATAATAAAGTATTATTAATAGAATAAGTCTTAATTATTTTCTTTTACTTTTATTTTAATATAATTTATCTGTCTATTCACTGATTATGAAAAGAATATAATCCATAGTAGTTTCTTTTAAACTATAAATAGACACTTCATCTTTTAGTAAATCTTTTTTCTTTTTGTTTATAGCTATATCCCTTTTTTTATCCAGTTCCTCGACGATATTATCTATTATTACTTCTTCTTGTTCATCTTCATTCTGATGGTTCTTTTTTTTTGGTGGCTGCTGCTTCTTTATATTTCTCCAAAGTCCAATCTATCATTTCTATAATCTTTTCATGACGTTCATTATAGGTAGGATGTAAATTGGGTCTTTATTCGCTTCTGATGTTCATCTTTAATAGATAGCAAATGATTTTCAAATTTGTTTGTTATTGTCTTTGTAGCGACATATTCTTTAGTTTTATTACTATTATTTTGATTTATCCATGGGTCAAGATTGGGCAATTTTACAACATACACAAAAAGGTCATTTATCAAGTTGATAGATACATGAAGAGAGGGAAGGAGAGATAGTACTTATGGTAAGTTTGCTACATATTTGACAATTATAATAATAATAATAATAATAATTATATTAGAAATTGATAGTTAGATAAAGATATTATATTAATGAAATGTTTATCTTTAAAGCAACCCTTCGCAGACTTATTAGCGTTTGGAGAAAAGACAATAGAATTAAGAAAATGGAATACTAAATTTAGAGGAGAATTTCTTATTCATGCATCTAAAAATATTGATATGCAATCTTGTGAAAGATTAGATATTGATATTGACAAACTTACAATAGGTGCAATAATTGGTTCTGCTTTTGTATACGATGTTAAAGAGTATAGTAATCAAGAAGATTTTAACAAAGATAAACAAAAACATTTTTCTATTATTAGTAAATATCTTGAAGCTACAAATATGGTTTCTTAATTAGAAATGGTAAAATGTTTAAAAAACCAATCATTTATTCCGGTAAATTGAAATTCTTTGAAGTAAATGATTCTCTACTAAATACCAAATATTAAATTGTAAAATAACCGTTGTTGTCATTAAGATATCAATCTCACTATTTCTTGTACCAATCGAAATTGTTCTGATAGTCTAATACAAATTTCTTCAATAAACTCCCAAAAACGATGAATGTCATTGAATTTTTAGATGACATCATTCGTTAATAACAATTTCATATTAGAGAAATAACTCATTCAAAAAATTCTTATTCTAAAATATGTTGTGATAATTTGTTGTATGATATAATGCTTGATACTAATACTTTAGACTACATCTATACCCATCAGATACTATTAGTATCAAAACTTAAGAGTTTTTCTAAAAAACACATTCATTTGTATATTACTCATGTGCAGCAAGACGAAATTAATAAAATGAAGGATATTTCTAAAAAAAGTTGTATAAATAAAATAATATCAATTATCGGTATTAAAAGAGTTCTTACTGCAAGTACAGTTATAGGTATTGATGAAAATAAACGTGGATTTACTGGTTCATCTATTGACATGTACGAATTAGTAGATGATATTGATTTACATGTCTTGGAAAAACTCCAAAAACACACTCCTTCTAATCCTATGGGGAATACTGCTGATTTATCAATTTTATATACTGCAGTAAAGAAAAAAATGGATTATCTAATAACAGATGATACATCTGATTTTGAACCTATGTTAAAAGAAATGAGCAAATTTATACCGAATTATTTACAGCTTAGAAAAAATAGTGATTTAAATTATTTTTAAATTTGTAAGTAGTATAATTCACAATTATAAATAATCTTTAAACATTATTCACTTTATTACCATACATTAGACTCTAATTTTTGCACCGTTTTTCGGTTTTACTCCTCCTTCGCAAATTTCTAACGAATTTACCTATCTTAATATTCCAAAAAACATTTTAAAAAATAAGTTCTAATAATAAAAGCTAATACAATGTAGTGATAGAACCGTTCTAATTTTAATTTGTAATTAATATGAAGAATATTTTATTATAGTTAGGTTAACTTTTATTGTGGTATTAATATTAAAATAGTAAATCACATTTCACATTTCTAATACTTATATTAAGATAAGATTATAATAATAAAAGGTAAATAAAAGTTATGTGAACCATATTGTTAAATGTAAATCTAACTAACACAAAAATTCATTATTTAACAACTTCTTTTTGGAAAGTTAGAGTATCTATGCTATATAAAATTAATTAGTATTTAATGTTATAATATTTTTAGAAATAATTTATTAAGAATAATTACTAAATGAAATAACAATAAACATTCACTAAGCTAATTTAGTAATACAATGTCAGCAAGTATACCAAAGAACTTCAGTTATATTTTAACTGTTTAAACAAAGATATGCCCAAGTCAGTATTTACCTTTGGACTTTTGTTAGGTTCATTGGTAATGTTAGGAGTAATGCCATTTTTCAACCTAAATGATGCTGCTAACGCCACACGTGCTGCACCAATTCCTGAAGGACCAATTATTAATGATTCTAATTTAAAGGCAGAAGTAGTCTTTGAAGGTCTTACATCCCCTACCAGTATTGCGTTTTTAGGTCCAAATGATATTTTAGTTTTAGAGAAAGATAAAGGTACAGTACAGAGGATTGTAAATGGTAAGATATTGACAGAACCATTACTTGAAGTCAATGTTGCCAATGACGGTAATAGAGGTATGTTAGGAATTGCTGTATCAAAAGGAGAAGAAATCGGACCTACAAATATTTTCTTATATTTTACAGAATCTCCCCTAGGCGAATTTCCGATAGGCAATCGTGTTTACAAGTATGAACTAGTAAACAACAAATTAGTAAATCCTACACTACTTTTAAATCTACCAGCTATACCTGGACCAAGTCATAATGGTGGTGCTATTATGATTGGACCTGATAATAATATCTATACCATTATTGGAGACGTTGGTGGCCATAGAAATCAAGCTCAGAATCAGGAATCTGGCGGAGAACCTGATGGAACTAGCGGTATGTTAAGGATTAATCAAGATGGAATGCCTGTAGCAATCAGTCCTCTAGGAGATAGAGAACCTTTAAACTTATACTATTCATATGGGTTAAGAAACAGCTTTGGAATTGATTTTGATTCTGTAACAGGTAAACTATGGAATACAGAAAATGGTGAAGACTTTGGTGATGAAATTAATCTTGTTGAACCAGGGTTTAATAGCGGATGGAATAAGGTGCAGGGTATATGGACACTAGATAAAGAAGAACATATGACTAAAGTAGCTCCACTACATCCTGAAAATGGCTTGGTAAATTTTGGCGGAAAAGGAAAATACAGTCCTCCAGAATTTACATGGCATGAATCTCTTGGTCCAAGTGCAATCAAGTTCCTTAATTCCAATAGATTGGGTATACAATATGAAAATGATATATTTGTAGGAGATATAGATAAAGGAAATCTTTACCATTTTGATTTAAACGAAGATAGAACACAACTAGTTCTAGAAGGGTCACTTGCAGATAAAGTGGCAAATGCTGATGACGAAAATGAAGGGATAATATTTGGACAAGGTTTTGGCGCAATTACTGATATTGAAGTTGGACCTGATGGTTACCTCTATATTGTTGGATTCCAAGGAACAATATATAGAATAGTTCCTATCCAAGAACTTTCAACTGATAACTTGACTTAGCAGTAAATGTACTCTCTTCATCTTTCTTTTCACCTTGACAATCAATTACCTTTCTCTCTTTTTTCTTTTGATATAATGTAAAACATATGTAATTTGATACTCTTCTCCATCATGTATTTTATATTTATATCATTAAATTCAAAATTTCTATCTTTAGATTCTGATCTACTATTTTTGTAAATTTCTGTTATTATTTTAATTTATTTTGAAATTATTATTTACAATATTTATAAAATCTATTAAAAAAAGTTGTATTAGAAAAGAAGTCAAATTTTAATTCTAAGAGATTGATGATACAGTAATAGTTTGCTTTATTCCTGCTGATAAAAACTCTATTCAAGAATTACAAAAAGGCATTCTCGATGTTGAAAAAATTGTTATATACAAACCCATTTTACTAAGAGAGTTGAAAAATAAGATTGACTCACTTTTGCTTGACGAAACAAGTAAATCATTGATAACTAACTAAAATGCTATAACAAATAATGAGCGTGAGTATTACTATGTTTCTACTTTCTTTTGATTCCTTTCCTCTTTTCCTAGAGCTTGACCTCTCTCTTCTTTAGTTCTATCCTCATTCAAATTATTTGATGAGTCTGTTTCTACTTTCTTTTGATTCCTTTCCTCTTTTCCTAGAGCTTGACCTCTCTCTTCTTTAGTTCTATCTTCGTCTGACATATTTTTATATAGTTTTTATGATAATTAAGTATTTATCTTGGTTTCCTATGTGCGTTATAAAATTTTAATTATTTGTTTAATAACCTTATTTGTTTAACATCAACAATTGGAATACAAAACTAAATAAACATATCCATATTACTATGATATTAGACTCTTATTTTCGCATCGCTATAGACATCATTCCCTTCTGTGCCTATTTATATCACTAATAATTTCATTTTAATATACTTCTTTTTGATGGTTATGAAAAGATTTTGATACGTTTTAAAATTATATTGATTGATAAATAAGATATGGAAGAAGCAGCTATGGAAGATATTATGGCTGCTTCAAAAGGTCTGAATTCTATTATTAATAATTCATATAGTATTATCCATCTTGATAGATTATTAACAATATCAAATATAGACCATGCAAATATCATCTTCTTTATTATTTGTTTAAGACGATTAAAATTAATCCGGCTAGTAAATCTATTAGTATATTTTCGTTTGTTGTCAATATGGAAAAGAACTATAAATGATATCTTATAAATTATAAATCCTACCAACACTGTTATTGTAGAAGTTAATACATCACTAGGAGAATATAGTGCATATATTTCAGCTATAGCAGCACTCACTAAAAATCCAAAAATGCCTGCGATAAGTAAACTCTTATTCATCAAAATGGTTTCTCTATATTTCTTGTAAAAATTATTAAAGAGTTTATTCAATAATAATTATATATACACAGACAACTCTTTATGTCTTTGAATAGATAATTAGATAACCTAAAAATAAAACTTTTTTTTCAAAATTATATAACTACAAATACTTCAGTTTGGGAAAAGTCAATTGTGAATGTATAATGAACTACTATGATAAATAACTCAACCATAAAAAGACACTAAAACTATAATCAAAATAAAAAAAACTAAATACTATTGTAGTAGAATCCTACTACATGGACGAATCCACTCCCGACTAACTTCCTTAGTTTGTTGAATCCGTTCTTTTAGAAATAGTGGTGTATCTCTTCTTATATGACTATTCGTAACCACCATATTATCAATCTGAAAACACTTTCCTATAAGCAAGACTAATACTACCATAGTTAAATTTAATTATGTAATTATTTAGTTATTAATACGGAAATTTAAGAATTAATAATAATTGTATGTGTATTAAAGATAAACTTTTGTTTCTAATAATTAACTAATAGTATTGAAATTACTTATATCAACATTAATCACTTTACAATGGTTTAAATGCAATGAGTTATTTATCATTTCTCTATAATGTATAACTATTGTAAGTCATGCGAATATTGGGTAAGATGAATAGATACGCTAAAATTCTCCACTGACGTTTACTTTTCTGAAAGATTTAAAGAACTAGAACTAGCCATACATACCTTAAGTAATAATAATAAAAGTCTTGGCATAGGCTATATCGTAAACGAAGGAAATCACAATAAAAAGTTTGTTCTATCGATAATAGAATTTCTAAAAGAGATAGGATGGTTAGTGCAGGATGAAAATGGGAAAAACATACATCGTTACACAACAAACACAACGAAAAATGCTATACCTTGAATGACATCTCGGTGCTAAAACAGTATAACTTTATTAAAAGTGGAGATACATGTCCTAATCTATAACTAGAATTAGATAATGTGTTGTAGAGTAAAGGATATGTGGAGATGATATTTCTGAGTCAGTTCGTTATACTAAAAAATACAGTATTAATCTTTATAATAACTCTTACAAATAATGAAAGTAAATCTTAAATTCTATCTCTTATTACCATGCATTAGACTCTTATTTTAGAACTGCTATCGGTATTACTCCCTCCTTGGTATATTTCAAATTTTTATACCTTCTGATAATACAAAACAAAATTAAAAAATGAAGACACTAATACCATAATACTAATTTTATTTATCCAATAATATTTTATATTAATTACTGCTATTATTTATAATTAAGTATAATAAAATATATATATTAAATTGGAAAGACAAAACTTATTGGTAAAGATTAAAAAAGAAGCAAACAATATTTTGAAAGTGTATAGATAGAAACTAATGATGAAGAAATATTAAAAAAATTAAAAAATTGTTATTAATAAATTAATGTTTGATTAAAGCTACCTTTCATTGTTTCTGGTTTGACTGTTGAGTTGACCATAAATGGATGCTCTACTTGTTGTATTTGTGGTGGAAATGCAGGTAACAGGTCGTTAGGATTCCATGTTATTATTACCTTACCATATGTGTCCATTGCCTTTTGCATTTCAGCTTTAGCTTGTTCTGGATTTAGTTCTGGAAATTTAGGATCTGCCCTATTCGATGCAAATTCAATTTTATGATAATGCCAATTTGGTTTTTCTCTATCAGGTAATGTTGTGTATTGTTCTGCAGTTATAATATATTCTACTCCAATAAGTGTTGCATTCTTGCCATGACTATCATAGAGTTGACATACAAGAAAGATTTTTTCATCAATTTTACAATAATGATGTACCCTTAAACTCGGGTCATCAAATACATGTCGTATTGCAGTTAAATGACCTTGAGGTAAGTTGTAACCATCAATTGGTTTTGACATATTAGTCGATGTTGTTGGTTGTGCAAAAGAATTTTGTGGTGCTATCATCAAGGTTAGAAGTGAAACAGTTAGTATTGCGGATATTCCAATAGTATATACCAATTCTCGTTTATTTAATAGGAATATTTTCATTAATTTATCAATCTCAACATAGTTTAAAAAGACAATACAAAAAAATTAAAACTCACTCAGGTATCTAGAGGGAATTACATTTACTCGTAACCTCAGGATATTCAGCACGGCATTGGGTCTGTATTGACCGCCTGCTGTCATGGCTCTAGCTATATTATTGTTCCAACAGAGATTAATAATAAAAAAAGAATCAATCTCGTATTGTCTATATCTAGTTCCTGATGCTGCCATAGTAGACGATATTTTAGCAATAGCAGTTTTATCTGTAGTTCTTACTATGGTACAAACAGATAATACTACACCCGCTATGACGGAAATTACGTTTAATTTTGAAGATTCTGAGATTATTTGAGCGTTATTGGTAAGTTCGATGTTAATTGTTACAAAAATCCTTCATATAGAAAATCTCAAGGCAGTATAGAAGGAATTACTATTGCAATCTTTTTTTGAGCTGCTGGAATTGCAGCTATTGTAGGACTTTCTCCTATTGTTTTGACAATTCACCATAACACAATCTTACTCTTTTTTTATTTTAAATATATTTTGCTTTAATATATTAAATGAAAGCTAAAATCTTAAATATTATCCTAATTATTACTAAATATTAGACTCTTATTTTTGTACCGCTTTAGGTAATATTCCTGACTTGTTTATAATACCTAGATATTCTGCTTGTTATTGTTTTTATTCTGAATATATTACTTCAAATTATACAAATAAGTAAATCAATTGTAAATAAACAAAAATGACTATACGCTAGTCATTAATACATGACTTTATATACCTTAGTTACGTATATATAATCATGTCAGCAAGAAAAGAAGAAATAAAAATTAACGAAAATGTAACTGTAAATGAACCAAAATTTAATGAAAAAAATACAACTAAATTTAGCACAGACAACAATAATTTCAATGAAAGAACAAATAATGCCTTAACTCAACAACAAGATGTAATAAATATGACATTTGACAACACCTTAAATAATATAAAAAGAAATACAGATGAAGCTACACGAGAGATTCCACAATATACACAACGTATTGCTGAATATCAAGAACAAACTATTCAAACTATAAAAGATATTGCTTCTGACTTTATTGAAGCAGAAAAACAAGTAATAGGCTCTTTTCAATCACAAGTAGATAGAAATAGTGGAAATACCAACGGATTATGGGATATGTATAATCCACAAAGAATCGCTGAAAATTACTCCGTAATGGTAAATAAGTTTACAAGTTACCTGCTAAATACTAGCAATTTAATAAATAATGCTCTAGCATCAAATATGAGACTATACAATACAGCACTTGAACAAACACGTGATAATCTAAAGGCTTGTGCAAAAACAAACACCAATTTCATACAATCAGTATCAGGTAATAGCCAAAATAGAGACGGAAATACTAGCAACAACAACAACAACAATATCAACGAAAGACCAACTAGGTTTTAATTTTAACCTACAATCTGAAATTTGAATTATTGTACCTAATCAATCTTTACTTTACTTTACTTTATTTTTTAAGACATGAAAGGTCAATTTTAGATTCATGTTATACTATTCCATTTATTTCAAACAAATAAAATTATTAAAAGCTAAATACAAGGTAGTAATCTTTACAATAGACTCTTATTTTAGCACCGCTATCGGTATTACTATAACAATACTATAGAATCATTTGACATTTGACAAATATTTATTATTCATTTATTATAAAATTCTACTGATTGCCCATTATAGTAATCATTCTGATTAAATATCATGTCATAAATCTTTTTTGCAACTTCTTCAGGTTTCATCAAATTTCTATTGGATAGATTATATCCATTATCAACCATATCCTCTATCATCTTTGTATCTACTCCCCCAGGACATATTGACATAACTTTTACATATTTATCAGCAACTTCTTTAGCTACACTCTCAGTCAGACCAATTATACCAAATTTACTTGCACAATATGCAGATAAGTTTGGAAAACCAAATTTTCCAGCTCCTGAACTAACATTAATAATAATACCACCAGATTTATTTTCAATCATATAAGGAAGAACTTCTTTGGTAAATAGAAAAATACCTTTCAAATTAGTATCAATAGTTTTGTTCCATTCTTCTTCAGTTGTACTCATTATACTTTTAAAATAAACTATACCCGCATTATTAACAAGAATATCAATCTTTCCAAATCTTTTTACTGATACACCAACAAGAGATTTTACATCATATGGTTTGCTAACATCACACTTTAAACCTAAAACCTTTCCTTTTTTAATGGGAAGTTTATCATGAATTTCTTGTATGATATCATCTACACTTTGTTGACTTCTGGAGGATATAATTACATTTATTCCATTTTTTAGTAAAAGTAATGCAGTTTCTTTACCTATACCCCTTGTACTACCAGTAACAATAGCAGTATATTTGTCTTGTTTCGCTAAATTCATAATTAGTTTCAGTATTATTTTAATTTAATATTGTAATTTTAAATTAGTTATTAAATTATGTAGATACATCTGAAATCTATACTACAATGTAGTAGAACCCCTACTACATGGACGAATCCGCTTCCGACCAGCTTGCTAAATATGTAGATGAACCCTACTACTATTCTAAAGTGGACCCGATTATAATATTATGAAATATTTAGAAGAAACTAAAAGATTAAAGTAAGATACATAGTCCGTTTAATTCCTACTTATAATGAATTAGAACTATTTCAAAAAACAACAATAATTACCATAAATCTATTGTTATCGTCAACTATAGAATTATATTTTTGTATATTTTGTAATTGCCTAGGATTAGAATGGAAAAGCAGAATATTGCATTTGTTACCGGTAGTTCAACCGGAATAGGATTTGAAACTTCATTACTTCTTGCAAGAAATGGATTTTATACATATGCTACAATGCGAGATACACGTAAGGGTGATAATATTGAAAAAATTGCAAATAATGAGAATCTTCCTTTAAAAGTATTATCAATGGATGTGGATAATGATGATTCAGTAAGAAATGCAATACACAAAATAATTGATGAAAAAAAGAAAATTGACATTTTGGTAAATAATGCTGGTTATGGTTTATTTGGTGCTTTGGAAGAGATATCTATAGACGAAGCAAAGAAACAGTTCGAAACAAATCTCTTTGGAGCAATGAGAACTATTAAAGAAACTTTGCCCACAATGAGAAAACAAAAAAATGGGATAATCATAAATGTAACTTCTCTTGCAGGGGTAGTAGGAATACCTGCAGAATGCATTTATGTAAGTACAAAATTTGCATTAGAAGGATTAAGTGAATCTATATCCTATGAGCTTCAGCCATTTGGAATTAAAGTAATCATTATTGAACCAGGTGTTGTCAATACTAATTTTGTGCCAAATATTAAATTCTCAAATAAAACTGATGATAAATTATTACAAACTTTAATGAAACAAGAAGAAAAATCAGAAATTAACTACTCTAACAATGATATTAAGAAAAAGAATTCTTCATATTATTCCAATACTATAGATACATTTCTATCTCATTATTTTTCAGCTATGAATAATGCTCCATCACCAAAAGAAGTTGCTAATGTAATACTTGAAGCAATTAAAAATGCTTCAAATTCTTCAGAATATTTGTTCAGACATACAGTAGGAGAAGATGCTAAAACTTTTGCACAAGCAAAAAAGAATATGTCTGATTCACAATTGCATGAATTTATTTCAAACAAATTGTTAAGATAAGTATACTATCATAAAAGAATTCTTAAATATTATTTTATTTACTATAACATTAGACTCTTATTTTAAAACCGCTCGGTATTACTTCCTCCTTGGTATATTTCAAATTCCTTTACCTTCTTATAATTAAAAAAAATTTTGATTAAGTTCTAATAATAAAAGCTAAATATAAGGTAGTAGAACCCTACTGCATGCAGAACTTTATTACCGACCAGATTGCTTAACAAATATTCAAGTTATAACATATTATTTATTAATAAATATTAGATTAAAAAAATGAATCTAAATCTGATCATTATTGACAATAAATAGGTGTAGTTGCAGAGATAACAGTATGACCAATTTTTTGTTTTTGGATGATAAGTAAAATACTGTATTCTATGAAAACAAAATAATGATTCGCAGGTTTACTACAAAAATAAAATATCATTGAGATGATGAAAGTCTATAGATCTTCCCTTTACCATCTGATTCTCTATCTACTGTGAGTATATACAAAAATCCGTCTGGTCCAGTTTCAATATCTGTTATGCCACCAAAGGCCGTTCCAAGGGCTATTGCAGACATTTCCTCTTCGTTGTCGGCGGTAAGGTCAGTTAGTTCTATTTGACTATTACTATCAAATTTTATTCCCGTTCTGTCTTCATTAACTTGAAAATAATAGAGATATCCATCAGTTTGTGCCCCAATATCTCCAACAAAAATATTGTTCGCATATTTATCTCCAAGCTTTGACGAATTTAGAAATTCAATATCAGTAATTCCAATTGATGGGAGCCAACTAAATACAGGATCAGCATATTTTGATCCTGGAAAGTTAACCAATTCATCTTCAATAACGTTGCTTTTGGATATAGGACCCATAACTTGCTTCCATCCACTGTTAAAACCTGGTTCGACTAAATTAATTTCATCACCATATTGCGGTCCATTTTCGGTATCCCATAGTTTTCCGGTTACTGGATCAAAATCAATCCCAAAACTATTACGTATTCCATAAGCATAATATCTATTATTCTCACTATTTGCAAAAGGATTATCAGAGGCTTGAGAGCCATTCTCCGGATTTACTCTGAATATTACTCCAGTATCATCAGGTTGTGGTCCATCTACAATATTCTGTAGTTTACCATCATGATTAAGGTCTCCTATTACTGCATAAAGATAGTTATCAGGTCCAATAGCCAATTTTCCACCATCATGGTTTGGACCAGGAATTGCAGGTAAATCTAAAATTAACTTGGGATTAACAAGTATTTTTTCTTCTTCATTCCATTGATATTTGTAAACTTTATTCCTTAATGATTCGTTATCTTCGGAGGAAGAGGAGGATTCTGTATAATATAGAAATACCATATCATTATTCATTATCGCAATTCCCAAAAGTCCACGTTCACTGTTACTAGCTACATCTACTTTCAATACTGGCTGCTCTTGCAATATACCATTTGAAATAAGTCGTACAGTTCCCTTTTCCTTTTCTAAAACCAAAATATTGTTATTATCTATAAATGCCATGCTGGTAGGAAATGATAGTCCTAATACAAAAATTTCTGCTTGTAAATTAGGATCATTAATAATTGGTTGTTCTTGTTGTTCTTGTGCCATCGCAGTATAATTTACGTTTAATATTAGTGAGCCAAAAATTATAGCTGTCGAAACAAGAATAGTAAAAAATATTGTTGTCACACAAAATGAAAAGCTAAATGAAAAGTTGCCTTTTTCATACATTATAAAATTTACGTATTAGTATTTAATAAACATGGTATTAATTCTACAGTAACTTTCAAGAAGAATGATCCTTTTCATAAATTAAGTTTTAAAGATATAGAAATTGGCTAATTCTTTTTTATAGTTTGTTACAAATCAGTATTTAAAGAATGGGGAAAAGGTTTACTATATTACTATATGCAGCTGCTGCAACTACTTTAATTGCAGGAATATTGCATCTAACTAAGGTTGTAGATACTATCGGTAGTGGTGATGTTATTAGTAACGCTGATATTTTGTTTTTAGTTGGAGGAATAGCCCAAGTATTTTGGATTATTCCTATACTTACAATGGGGTAAAACTTGGTATTCTATAGGGATAGCAGGAACAGTCGTATTTGTACTAATATGGGTAATTACCAGGATACCTGATAATCCAATAACAGGAAAAGGCGGTTCAATAAGTGAAGAAGCAATAATAATACAAGTATTTCAAATTGCTTTTATTATCCTGAGCCTGATTATATTAATTAAAAGTATAAAGGTTGGGAATAATAAGATTAAAACCAATTAAAATTTCCTTTGATTCTAATTAATATTTATGTAAAATTCTCTACGAAACATCTTTAAGTTTTGAAATGTAAAATAATTTTATAGTGTGAAGAAAAAGTTCTATACATGCTATACATGAATAATAAAATACAATATTGGTTGGAATAATAAGTTACATATTCTTAA
>DASVEV010000080.1:0-5535 GCA_036380415.1 Nitrososphaeraceae archaeon | reverse complement strand
ATAAATATTACAAGTAAAATAAAGCTTGGACCTGTTATAACATACCTTTTTCCAGAATATCGTAATATTACTCTATTAGCCAAGCAGGCAATAACATTACAAAATTTAAGCAAAGGAAGACTAGAATTCAGAACAGGTGCCGGTGCAACATTACAGTATTCTATACAATGGTGGTATCCTTTTGGAATTGAATATCTTAAAGCCATTGAAAGAGTACAACTATTAGATGAAGGATTACAAGTTTTGAGTTTGCTGTGGAACTCAAAGATATCATCTGTTAAATTTGAAGGAAAATATTTTAAATTAAACGATGCCAGCATAAACATTCCTTATATAGTAATTGAAAAGATTCCAATCACTGTTGCTGCCAAGAAAAAAAAGACTATGGCTATTGCAGCCAACTATGCGGATATATGGGAATCTTCTTATATCTCGCCGATAGAATTTTTAAAGTTAAACAATGAATTTACTCGTATTATTGGAAAAGATACAAATCGAGAAATCGAGAAATCAATAGAGTTAGATGTTATAATTGCGGAGTCAGATACCGATCTCAAATATAAAGAAAAAATATTTGCAATGGAAAGAGGTCCAAATATTTTGCATCAAATAAAAAAACATAGTCTAATAGGAAAACCCACTGATATAGCAGAAAGAATTAAAGAATACCTCGAAGTTGGCGTAACTCAATTCTTGCTTGCTTTTCAAGATCCGTTTGACAAAAGTTCACTAAGTTTATTTAATGATGTAATGAAAGCAGTTAAGTGATAGATTAAATTATTGGATTTATTTCACTTCACTAAAAATTGCATTAGTATTATCTGTTAGACAACAATACTAATCCTAATATTGTTGTAATTAAATAATGCAATCGTTATATAATTTATAAAACAAACAAGTTCATGTTTACATCAATTAATAAACTACCAAATCCTCTACCTGAAAGTGATGGACCTAATCCCAAAGCAGCCCAAGCTTTACAGGAAGGTCTTGGGGGACAATTCGGAGAAATGAGGACTATGATGCAGTACTTGTTTCAGAATATAAATTTTAGAGGAGACGCAAAACCGTATCAAGATTTATTGAGATCAATTGCAACAGAAGAAATGGGTCATGTAGAATTAATTTCTAATACAATAAATGTCCTATTAGAAGGATCAACGACACAAGCAGATCCTAATGAACTTCCACTTGCTGTCGCACTTGAATCACCAAATATACATCATTTTCTAGTTGCTGGACAGAGTTGTAGACCAGTAGATGCTGCAGGAAATCCATGGTCTGCAACTTATGTGTATGACAGTGGGAATTTAGTCTTAAATATGCTTTATAATTTAATGTTAGAGGCAACAGGTAGACTTCAAAAATGTAGATTATATGAAATGAGTGACGATAAAGCATACAGAGCAACTGTTTCTTATTTAATTGTTAGAGATCTCGCTCATGAAAAAGTATTTGCCAAAGCATTAGAAACATTAGGAGTTGAATGGAACAAAACATTACCTGTTCCAAAGGTTGATACTTCAAAAATGCCAGAGGTAAGAGAAATGGAAGAACTGAACTTGCATAATCAACAATGGACAATGACAAATGAAAAGTCGGGCTTATCTTTAATATTTAATGGAGAATCTCCCTTTAAAGATGGTCAACTTGAAACATTGGATGGACTTCCTGAAGGCGCAGCAATACCAAATCTACCGGAGGCACCACAAGAATTTTCTCCTGGACTTGATAAAGAACTCAAATCAAAATTTCAAAATCTGAAGAAAAATAAAATATAAAAATAATTATTTTTTTTAATAAATTATTTTATTTTTGCATTAATTTATCATTCTAAGTATATTTATAAAATAAGGTGACTTCAACTATACCACCCAAAATAAAAAAAGTTATTTATATTATTTAAATTAAGTTTATATTTTTGATAATTCACTGAATATTATCAATCTTCAATATTTATAGAGAAAGTTAAAGTTACTTGGAAATTACGGGTCAGGTATCTAAAAAAATAGTTGCAAATTGTTTGTGATGATAATAATATGTTTCTACATTCAATAACGTTTTAATTAATATTAAAAAGTTCGCTTGAAAAGGTATTACATCACTATTTTGTTTGTTGTAAATATTTATCTACAGTTATCAGGGAAATACATAAAAATATTAAACAGTCTTCTTGTATTGAGTCGCATCATGTGGCCTTAATTTATCCCATATCAAACCGAATGTGAATCCCAAAATAATCCAAAAGATCCCCATTGTAAACATGCTAGATATTCTAAACCCATTTACCAGATCTATTGGAGCAGTTGTATTATCTGGACTTGGAGGAACTACTATAAAGGCTCCTATCATTACTACAGCATATATAATAGAAACAATAATTAGTTTTAATAACGGATTTGTTTTTATTTTTTTGTAAATTATTGACAATCCTAAGGCACTTACACCTGATATCAAAATAAACGAGATAAACAAATATTGTCTATAGTTTATCGTATCAGGATCTCCTACTGTGGGCGGATTTGGAGGATATTTGATTGCTGGAATCATAAAAATAACTAACCATATAATTCCTGATAATATTATTGCCTTTTTAATATTATTAGAACCAGGTAGAGTTTTTCTACCAAAAACAAATAATATTCCTAATAAAGATCCAAATGACATTCCCAATATAGTACCAGCTGCTACTTCTCCACCCTTTTGCCAGAAGCGATAATTATTATGTTCCTTAGGATTTATTTTCTCGCCAGCATTTATGGTATTTTGTAATTCTATTTCTATTGCATTATCTAAATAAGGTTCTACTATTACTAGATTGATAAGTCCAAAAATTGTTCCGGCAATAGCACCGGAAATTAGAGTAACAACGAGAAAAGATAAGCTATCCATAGTAATCACAAAAGTAGGAACCTAATGACATGGAAATCCTGCTGCATGCCTCATGTCATGAGAAAATTCATGAACCCAAAGATCATTATATGCTTGTTCTCCTTGAACAAGACTAAAAAGATGACCTTGATCATATCCTACAATAAATAAACCAAATGCTAATATGAATATCAATAATCCTATAGCAGCTTTAGGAACTTGAGACTCTGAAATTTGTATCTGTTTTAAAAATGACATATTATTGAATCTTATCAAGTCACTAATATATAACAGTTGTCTAAAATATCCAACATGATTAGTTAAACGTTGAATACATTTAGATACACCATTCAATATTATTAATGTAAATTAACTGATGAATACTTACTTTAGACTATTAGAAAAAGTTTCTCATCAGAGTGCTACATCTAGACGACTCTCATTTGGTATAGGACATATTTTCAAAGCTTTACAACTTGCAAAACTTAATGGACATATTAGCAGAGATTTACTTAGAAAAGAACTTTCACTAGGAGAAGGGTCCATTAAAACCCTAGTTAAACATTTAAAGATTACAAATATGATAATGACAAGTAATGCTGGTACAATTTTAACAAAGAGAGGAGAAAAATTAATTTCACAAATACTATTATGCATTCCAAAGGAAACAGTTATTCCAAAAAGCTCTATAACAGTCGGTAAATTTAATTATGTAGTTTTAGTAAAAAATATTGCTAATTCAATACGTTCTGGAATAGAACAAAGAGACGTAGCTATTAAATCTGGTGCTATGGGTGCTACAACATTAATATTCAAAGATGGAAAATTTCTAATATCTGGAACTAATTTTAATGCATTAGTTGAGGAGTTGAATGTACAAAAAACATTATTAGAAAATCTACATCCTGATGACAATGATGTGATCATAATTGGAAGTGATAATCATAATAAGCAATATGCAGAGATAGCGGCAAAAAATGCTGCACTTTTTACTGTTATTAATCATCTTAAACATTAATTCATATATGTTTACTTATTTGTATATGAATATTTGTAACATTAATTTTATTTTTTATTTTAAAACATTCTCCTTCTACTAGTTATGACATCCATAATATCTTACACCAATATGTTTTAACCCTTAATTTGACTTTTGTCACTAATATTAATTTTTATCACATATGTTATTAATTAAAAATTAAAATTTTGATATAGTACTAACAACTATATAATACTCAATCCATTTTTTCACTTGAATCTTTTTAATTCTTATACCAATTCCATCCTATAGTATTGAAAATTTTAAATTAAAGTATTACTACTTTTTACTAATTAACATTGACTTCAAAGATGAAAACAAAAAATATAAAGCCAAAATCAGAACGAAAAGTAATTATTCAAAAAAAGTCTGAACAAAAAAGAGATGTTGACAATGTAAATGCAAAAATATTAAACAGAATAATCGGTAGTTCAACTAAAGAAAATGAAAATAGAAAAGACCAACTCGTTGATTTACAAACCTTATTTTCCCAAAGACAAGATCGCCTCTGGAAAGCATTAGAAGAACGATATCAATATAATAGTTCAGTTAAACACGGACAAGAATTTCTTCTTAATCATGTTAATTCAAAAGTAGAACTTGTTGTTATGTATATAGATTTAGTAGGTTCAACTAAAATGAGCATGACATTACCCGTAGAACAGTTGGTAACAATAATGAGAGCATTTTCTCACGAGATATCATCAGTTGTAGAAAGTTATAATGGGTATGTTTTAAAATATGTCGGTGATGCAATAATATCTTTTTTTCCGTGTGGTTTTAATAAATATCTTATATCGGACAAGTCCGTTCAATGTGCAAAATCAATGATAAATGTTATTAAAAATGGAATTAATCCTATATTAACCAAGCATGATTATCCAGAACTAGCAGTTAAAATAGGAATAGATGAAGGAGAAGACGTTGTCGTTCAATATGGCTATGATAAAAGCTCGCTAATTGATATCTTAGGATATAGCATGAATGTTGCAGCGAAGATAACTTCATTAACTTCAGCAAACAAAATATCAGTAGGAAATGCAGTCTATAAATTATTACATCCTACTATACAATCAAAATTTAAATTATTAACTATTAATAAAGGCTGGAAATACGTTGACCGTGAAACAGGTGAACTTTATAAAGTATTTACAATGAAGTGATTATTTTTAGAGTGGAACATAAAAATATTATTATTATTATTCTTGTTAACAAATTTATAATTTGCATCTAATAGTGGAATTTAACTACTGAATGAAGTATTTAACCAGAAGTATCATAAATACAACTGCAATATTACTATATGATAATAAAAAAATGTAGGATTATATTTTATCGACAGCAGATATTTATATTATGGACAGTAGTTACTTCCATCTTTTAATACCATACAATCCTCTTCGATATTCACTTCTGTAGCATCAAGAAGAGTATTATTTGGATTACTGATGTTTGTATCATTTCTTATAATAGCACTATTATCGTCTCCTATTTCTTTCTCAAAATCTTGAATTGTCTCAGGACCTGGGTCGGAAGTATTTGCAGTCTGTGCAACAGCGAAATTAATTCCATTTGTATGTCCTACAAAGAGGAAAGAAAACACAGCACTGAATAGTAATACTGCT
>DASVEV010000079.1:0-13321 GCA_036380415.1 Nitrososphaeraceae archaeon | reverse complement strand
AATTTATTATATAGTTAATTCCATTTAATAATTATTTATTGTATAAGAAATCATTTTTGTTTTTTGATTCAGTATCTCTATAATATATTTATAAAGTTTTGGTTATTTTCTTAAGCAACAAATACTTTAACAAAACCATTTCCATGATAATACAGTATTAAAATACATAATTTTTAAAATATTTCTTATAATATTATAATATGTAATTAATATTATCATCAATCTTATTTTTTTTATAACAAAATTTTAAAAATGATCAAATGTATATGTATTTAATACCTTATGTTTCCAAAAGTGACTGTAGAATCAATTTTAATAATATAGTTCTTAATTTACACTTAAGATGTATGAAATCCTGTTTATTAAATAACTTTATAACTATTTGGAAAAATAAAATATTAATTTTATATCCAAAAATACCTACTGAAAGACAGTAACAGAATCCGACAATTTGATATTCTCTAAAACATAAAATAATAAGTAAGTAACCTAAATAAGGGATAATAAAGAATCAAGTCTTATAGTTATGTATTAACGTACAAGTTAAGGTTTTAATCCAATTTTTTATATTCGTTTTAGAATATATGATAATCCTATCCTTGTTTCCTTTTGTTCATTTTCCTCTACTTGCAAGAAACTTAACCCTAATTCTTTAGGTAATCGAATTCCTGGCAAATAAAATTGCTTTAGAAATAATAACTTGTCTTTTAAAATGTCATTATTTGCAATTTTAATTGGATAATACCTTGACAAATCTTGTATAATAGGTTCTAAAATATTGTTAGATGACCATTCACTTATCCACAAACCAACTGCAACTTGTGGAGTAACCATTCTTATCTCATCATGAAATGGTGTTTGATCATCTAATCTAAATATACTATTTTCTGTAATTGTGATATCTGATCTTCCATGCAACATGTTTGCAAATGAATACCTCATATCAATTTCTCCATCTTCATAATCAAAATAGAAAATTTGAGAACGTGGTGATAGAGATGAATCAGATACTAACATTCCTTCCCATTTTCCAACAAGTTCTTGTTCCTCGGGTTTATGGCTCAGCTCATTACTATGGAACAATGTCAATAAATCTTGTTTTGTAAGAAAATCTACATCATAAATTTTTGACATGCTAAAACTAAATAATTCTCTTCCTCTTCCAAACTGCCCTAAAAATGCTTTCCCAACAATTGTATTTTCATCAACTAATTTTAGCAAATCATATGCATTAGAAAAGGGGAAGTCTTGATATTCAAGATGAATTACTTTGCCATATCCAGCTACCTGTTTTTCAGTAGCAATACTTTTAGCATTTATTACTTGTGTTTCAAAAGGATGGGTTATTCCTTCAATTCTGTTATTTTTATATTCAAATCTTTTATAAAAGCCTCCAAAATATCTTAAGGCAGTAGTAATTGCATCTACATCTCGTCCATAAAATCCCTTCCAGTATAGGTTATTATAAATTTGAAGTGTCTTTGGATTAAACTTCCAATTTTTGTCCTCAATTATTTTATTTTCATCTGAATTAACCAATGATTGTAAAAGATTTTCCTTATGATCTACTACAGCAAACTGCTCTGAAATTTGTTCTGTTTTGCAATACCTTGGCTGTGTTAAATGACATATGTTTCCCAAATTTGTAGAGATGTCTTGCTGCTTCCAATTTTGTATAATTTTATTTGCCGTTATAGTAGCAAGAGCCATTACAGTTAACTGAGGATTAACTCCAAGTGCACTAGGAAAAACACTTGCATCACAAACATACAGGTTATCAAATCCAAACACTTTGCAATTAGAATCAACTACACATTCATTTTCGTTTTCTCCCATCCTATTTCCACCTTGAGGATGTGCCGAACCAAGCATAAGCCCATCAGGATTATTTCGTACTGCGTCTTTTAGTTTTGGAATATCAGCTTTAGTTCCTATTTCATAGGCATCTATATGAGATGTAACTACTGCTTTTGCTCCTATATTAAACCACATTCTAGATAGTATACTCATACCTCTGGCCATATCCTCAATTGTTTGTTCAGATAAATTGTAAATCACCCTTGGATTGCCATTATAAGATATCAAGACTTTCCCGACTGCATCATCTCTAGACATTATACCGGCCATGGTATATCTATTATAATTTTGCATCATTCTTTTGTGATCTAATCCCATACTCGGTATTGCTAGAGCCATTTGAAAGATAGGTAAAAATATACTTTCAATTAAAAATCCTCCTTTCTCTATACCGTTAGTTACACCAAATTCATGGCAAGTGTAAGACATTGGTATACCTCTATTACCATGAATTTCTTCGTCAAAAAGCCCCATAACAAAAGGTGCAGGATGAAGTGCTAATCCTTTGCCAACCTTTTCACCACCTATAAGTGATTTTTGCAAAATATTAGACGATGCAATAGAACCTGCAGATACGATAATAACCTTTGAGTTAACACGTATTCTATAAGTTTCCAAACCGCTCGAATTTACAAATGTTGCATTTACACCATTGGCTATTCCATTTTCATATGTGATATAATCAGCACGACAATTACAATATACATTATAATTTATATTTTCCTTGACTAGTGCATCATGGATATAAGTTACTAGCATACTTTGCTTCGTATCATAATGACACCCAAGATGGCAAAAACCACATTTTACACATGATTTAAGAGAATTATCAGATATAGAAGGACCACAATTTCTCTGATTTTTATAATGCTTTTGAATTGATTTTCCTTGATAAAGAAATTTTTCACATGCTTCTCTAAGTTTTTTTGCATTAGTATTAAGTTCCTCTTCAGTAACTTCTTGCACATTTATCCTCTTTGAAACTTCATCATTTGCCATATCCCATTCATCCTTTGTAATTGCAACTCCTTTTTTCTGCCATTGTTCAATAACGAGTGGAGGGATTCTAAAACAAACTGCGTCATTTATTACTGTTGAGCCACCTAGACAGGAACCTTGGGCTATAGCAATTCTCAAATTTGCGGTGAAATTTGCACCGGCATTCTTCCACAAAAGAGGAATCATATCTGTTTCTCTTTGATTCATCGATTCACCATCATAATATCCACCCTTTTCTAGGACAACAACAGATTTTCCTGATTCTGCAAGTTTAGTTCCTAATATTGCACCAGCGGCACCTGAACCAATTATACATACATCTACATCGCATAACACATCAGAATTGATTACTTTATAGTTTTCTTTACGATTTTCGAAGTATTCTATTCCATAGATACAATTTGTCAATTAGTTTCCTCTTCCTCCCAAGTTAATCTGTGGCTATGACTAGGTAATTTCAATGGATATTTGGGAACCTGAGGACCATCATATCCAATTCTTTTCCAACTAAGCTCGTTAGTGTAAATTAGCCATGCATTGATTGAACTACTTAAAAGTTGAAAGTTCCTCGCAGCATTGCTATTATTTAGTGTTATAACATCACCTAAAGAAGAAAATGCCGATAAAATTCTCTGACTATTGTTGGCATAAATGTCATTAGAAGAAGTATTTAATAATAATCCTATTTTATTATCTAAGGAATCAAGATTTATTGTAATTGGTATTTCAATCTGGTCTTTATTTTTATCAATATTCTCAATTTTAAGAATATCTGTTTTATGAATTATTTGTCCATTTTCATTTCTTATTAATATATAGATTTCAGGGGATTTCTCTAACCAATTATCGCTAAAAGTTAAATCATCAAAAGTAATCTCAAACGATCCATCAGATTTCGTCCAAGTAGATCCCAATAGATCATCATTATGATCTTCAAAAAATTGTTTGTCACTGTCCATCGCTTGAATCTTTAATAAATTATTTAGATGAGTTCTTAAATTAATTATCGTTCCTTTAATAGAGTAAATAGTCACACAAATACAAATAGAATCCAAATATATAGGATTTTTTGACTATTCACTAGGATTAACTATTTGTTGTGTAATATTTTGATTATTATCTAATAAGATATATGCTTAAAAAAAGATATCTCATCTTACGATTACCTTTAAAAGATACTTTCCAATAATATTTCAAATTATTAAGATAAGTAATAATAACAATAATGATAATAAAAATAGTTATCAACTATTAATTGCTGGAGAAGGTACTAGAGAACTAAGAGAATGAAACCAATATTTTCAAGAAAATTGAAATAATCAAACTATTTCAAAAGTTTTGCGGCGCCGAAAAATTGTTCAAGTTGATGGACATATCATATATAAACGAAAGGAAGTCATAATGAGGATTATTCTTTGTTGAAATATATGTTAGAGTATCCGATAAGATCATTTTTAAATAATTTATTAATTAATATGCCTATATTGACTTTAAATGAGTAAAAAAAACGAAATTCCGACTTTGGAAAAGATTAATTTAGAAAATATATTTCAGAATTTTTTAAATCTACTCAATAACGAAATAAAGGATCTGAGATCTTTAGAAATAATAACTGTCTCAGCTGAGAATTTATTAATAGAAATAGAAAAACACGATAATAATAATACTACTGAACGAATTAGTCTCTTAAAAGACTTAGAACTATTTAAAGATGAACAAAAGGTGAAAGTCTTAGCCCGAACACACTACGAATTAGATGGAGATATTATTCAATTTTTACCTGTAATAAAAAATCATGAGAATACAAATTCTAAAGAACTGAAAGAAAATACTGCTGATATAATGAGTATACATAACCAAAACGTTGAAAGAGCATTAAAAAACCAACAAGATTTTATAAAAATAATGACTGGATTTGTTTCACAAGTATTAATAGGAATCACTGGAACAAATGGCCTAAAAGGTTTAGGTAATTTAATGGATATCTTTGTAACTGATAAGAATAAAACCTAACCATAAAAAAAAGTCATGAAAAGAGTTCGAATACCTTTTTTTTCTAAATTTATTAATTTACAAATGGATATACCTGTTAAAATAGATAATTCTCAACTTTATGTTAGAATGGATTTTGATAGAAAGCATGATTTAGTTTATTTTTTTATAACTTCTAAACTAAACAAAAAATTGGACGAGACAACTATTTCCTATATAGATCAAGCATATAGAGACTATTTGAATAATTTTACAGCTTTACACATATGGAATATAAAAAGAATTTTTTATTTGCTTCATAAACTTACAACAAGTTCTCCGATTTTTGATTTTAAAAAAATGAAACGAATAGATTTTGTTACAACAACATTATCCTCATCATCATTATCAATACAGGATCAAATTACAAATAATATCGCTAGAACAATCAAACAAAATGGAAAAATAATAACAATAATTAATGAGAATGAGTTAAAAAATCCATCAATTATTACTTTAATGAATTTTCATAATCTTAATTTTCAACTACTAAATGCATTAATTAGTATAGATTTAGTATCTTTGCTTAGTGAGAAAAATAAAAAGGTAATAAAAAGCTTTATTGGAATGGGTATGATGATAATATTAAATTTACCTAGTTTACTTACTTTATTCAATTGTATTTCAAATGAAAAATTATTTGATAGTTTTTTCGAATGCTTTAATGAAGGATCTTCTGACATTTTTTATATAAATTATATTTTAAGCTTTTTATCTCCAATTCTGTGGATTGTATTACCAAAAGTTATTTCATATATATTTAGTCATTATTTTAAGAAAATGTTAAAAAAATATGTTTCTCTTAATTAACTACTATTCGATTTGAAAATAAAAATAATGAGAAGGATAGAAATTAAAAACATATGCTATAAAGATGTTAATAGTAGATAATAACGTATATAACTTCTCTACATAGCATTACTATCAGAGTTTGACAAAACCCTTCAACGATTAAAAACAAACTCAACAAGAGTAATGCTAACAAAATATAATATTATTCTGTTTGTATGATCACATTATATCTTATTTTTAATATTTTCTGTCAGCTTCTATTGACAATTTTTCAGAACTAAAAAATTATATCTATAAAATTTCGAAATAAGATTTTATCTAATTGATTCCACTCACTAAATGAGTTCAATTATTTTTTATATCTAAAGTTGTAGCTCAGAGGGCTTCAAATTCTCATTATAACAGAGTTAGGTAACATAATAAATAAAGTTTTTGTTAAAGTAAATATAGTATTATTTTAACTTGATACTCCAGTCATTTTATTATATATATTTTTTATCTATTTGATTTTACTATTTGGTAGATTTTTTGATTATCTTAATATCATTGTCATCATAATCATCGTAATAATAGCGATAATACTTTTCATTGCCTATATTATAATCAGATCCTCTTTCACAATCTCTATCTGGATTTCTATGAAAGCCATTAGGACATCTTTCCATGGATGATGTATCTGTAACTCTTTCACAATCTTCATGTGGACATCTATGATAGCCATCAGGACATCTGTTGCTTGGGTCTTGTTGAACGGTATCAATGATTAAACCACTTCCTTTGTTTTCATCTGTTATTGTAGTAGGAAAATTTCCATTTGGATTGGACTTCTCTGGAATCATACCTAAATATCATCGGTATGTATTACTTCACAAATAATTGAATATTAAAAAAATTGTTTGTTATTCACTGCTATTTTTCATTATTTTAGCAACATTCTCTATACAAGCTGCATTAGCACAGATAAATACAAGCTTCTCACTATATGAAAACCATATCCTCGGTATTAGAATCCAATATCCATCCAATTGGGAATGGGACCAAAATTATGATAGAGTCGTCTTCTATTTGCCACAAGACAACCCAGGTCTCAAATTTGTTGTATCCGTTTTTCCTATTGAAAATAGAAATCTTGATCAAATTATCAATAATATGCCTGAACGATCCTGGCCAAACTTTGGATTCATTGACTCCCCTAAAGAAACTACGCTGGGTGTTTATCCAGGACGTATAATGGTATATACCTTCACAGAAGATGAACATGAAGTCAAAGCAATGCGAATTGTCACACAAAGGGAAGATAAAGTGTATGATATTGTTTATATCGCGGAATCAACTCAATATAATGAATATCTTCACACCATTGACAAGATGATTAGTTCATTTGAAATAATGTTGCAAAATAACTTATCAACAAAACTAGATTTCTTGACATATTACAATTCTACTTATGGAGTTACAATACAGTACCCTTCAAGTTGGGTAAAGGATGAACGTGGAGACGGTAGCGACGATTGTCATGCTAGAGTTGTTACATTCACACATCCTTCAGGATATGCACAGCTTATCATATTTGTAGAATATCAAGATGACAGTCTTTATGAAGACTATACACATAAAGAAATTTTAGAAGCAGAACTTGAGTTTTATCGGGATTATGATAATCCTGATTTTTATGATAATTACAAGGTCATTGAGTCCAATATAAATAGTACACTTGCAGGCTATTCTGCCTATAAATTAGAATATACTCAAAAAGCTGGAGATATAGAATACAATAGTTTGCAAATCGGAACAGAAATTAATTCGGATGGTTATTTTATTGTAGCTGATGCTGAAGCAGAAAATTATTCTGCTTACTTTCCGACAATACAAAAGATGATTGATTCATTCAAAATGAAACAACCAAAGGATTTTGTATGTTTAGTTGCTGGGAAACCCCCTGTACTGGCCGAAGACACAAATAAGACTACTACAGAATTCAAAGCTGAAAAACCCCCTGTACTGGCCGAAGACACAAATAAGACTACTTCAGAATTTCAACATGGTATAATGTGAACTATTTGGACCTAGATTATTACTCTATAATAGCCACTTACGAATCTATTATCTTGTCTATCTCTGCTGCTTGATCACATTTGTTGAGTCGACTGCAATTGAGTCAGGAGGAATCTCAAATGAGTCAATCATAGTTTGTATAGTCGGAAGATATTGCTCATAATTTGCTGATTCTGCAAAATACTCGAATCGATACATATTATCGCCAATTACAGTAAGAACAGACATTTGCTTTATTTGTATCCTAAGTTCGGGATCAAAGAGTGTAAGAACTATGATATATGCAGGGTTTTCTTTAAACGTAGTTGAATTCAATTCAATAAGACTAAATCCTATGTGATCCTCCTTAATCTTAAGAATATATTGACGGACAAATTCATTTAGAGGTGGTAATTCATTGATTGGAGAGATAGTAAGCCCAATCTGCTCAACGAAATTATCTCCAATTAATGCAGAAACATTTTTTCTTGTTTCTGAAGGTGTGAAAAATATAACATGGTGGGCCTCCAAATCTTCACCTAATTTCCAGTTAGAGGGATATGCTATTTTAAATCCAAATTTAGGATTATTATATGTGGAGAAATCACTTGTTGTGATAGAGGTATCCCGATTCAATTGTGTTCCATCTTTTATATCCTGCTGATGTTTTAATCCACATATAGTGTGTTGGTCTTGAGCAATTGGTTCTCTATTGTCGGCATTGATTATAAACGAATCAATCATTTTTTGAATAAGATTAGAAAACTCATCAGAGAATTTTGGTGTATTTGATTTGAAGCTAATTTCATATAATTTGCCTTTAATTACAGTTGAAATAAACATATTCTGGATTACTTGTCCTTCGCTATTATATGTAAACACTATTTTGTGTCCTATATTATGTGCAATAGTAGTTGCATTAGATTCAATAATTTTAGAAAATGGAAAGTCCTTAACGGCAGACTCATAAAATTCTTTCAGAGATGGTTGATTATACCAATTCTCTACACCTATGTTAACAACTGTTTGCCATTTATCTCCAGGCGGATAAAGAAACGCTACAACCCAGGGATCTAAAAGACCTTTTTGGATTTTTTCCCACGTAGAAGGATATGCTATTTTAAATCCAAATTTAGGATTTTCATATAGAGAGAAATTGTTTGTAGTGGCTGGACATATCTCTTCGTCTTTTGAAATATTCAAATTGTTTCTGGAAGATATGGCCGGTTCTGTTTTTATTTTTTCTGTAGTTCCATTGAAGCGGAATGATTCAGTTACCCAACAATTAGTTGAATAATCGCATATTCTAAAACTGATATCAAACGTTCCGTTGTAGGTTATATATTTAGGTTCAAACTTATCTGTAACCTGTATTGAGGGAAATGCGGCAAAGTTGGAATCACTAGGATCTTCATCTTCAAATGCAAATGCATAAGTACGAATCTTGTCTTTGGGATCTAAAGCCCACTTTTCTTTTGGTATCGTTTGATATTTCTTTATTTCAGGTACCGCACCTAAAAATGTAAATCCTTTCGCTTTTTCGTTTACCTCATAGATTAATGTCGCAAATTCCTCACTCTTGCGTATATCGGATTTGAGTACTACTGGAATAAACCCGAATTTCTTATCCTTGTTAACTTCAAGATCCATTGAAGTGGGAGAACAGATCTGCTTACTGTTACATAGAGATAAAACCTGATTTTTCCATTTGTATTCAAATGATGCGTTGCTATTGTTAATAAACGATGAAGGCTCTAGCTCTTCATAAAAAGCCCTGTTACCTTCATTTATGAAATGATGTATAATCAATTTTATACTTGAAACATCATTTGAGTATATTTTTCCTCTTATGGTTTCTCCATCAATATCTGTCTCAACGATAGGTATCTCATCATCCGATTTTATAAGATCGTACTGTAAATCAACAATTTTTTGCCAACTATCCAAGCTATATTTACTAGAATCACTAAATTCATCTTCTTCCAAAGGCATGTAAATAGAAAGACCATTGGCATTAGGTCTTGCATCTCCATTTACCTTGTATAAGATTGCATTTTCTAATGATTTATGAACATTATCAACTAAAAGTGTTGATTGGGGAAACCTTTCTCTAATATTTGATCCAAGATCATAAATATCAACTAGCCCAGATCCACCTTGTGAACTTTGACCATACCGTTCGGTAAAATCTACAGAATGTGCAAGAGACATGGCAGAAGGGAAGTCAACTATATTGTTATCAAGATATGCAGATAAACCTGCCAAATCTTGTATCAGTTGAGGGATATTAGCTAACTTGATCACAGATAGTGTAACTTCTTTGTGAGCACCAAACTCTTGAGAGGCCGCAAGAGTTCTAGAATGCTTAGCAAACGAATCAGCAATTGTTCTACCGAATGAAGCACCATTCTGCACTGGATCTTTAGTCAAATTTTCAAGTATAGTAGTATAATTCCATCCCCATGATGGTTCCAACTCTTCAGATGAAACCATAAAGTTCCCATATGATTTTATGCTATTTGCGACTTCTATAGAAGCCATAAGACAAGCATCAAATCCAATTAATTCAAAATTTGTATATATCACAGTGTTTGCATCTTTAAACGCTTTTCCTAGCTCATCAAGATTTAACAAGTCATCATTAAAACGCTTATCTTTACCAAAACCGTTTATTCCACTACCATGATCCCAAAATATAATAGAGTATCTTTTTGCAGGAAATTCTGATAGTCCCCATATTATAAAATCTGTGAGTATCCTGGGATCACCCATATTTTGTTGTCCCAGATCTGATAGAGTCTGAAAATCATTCTTGAGTATTTTATGTCTCTGTACTTTAGTAAAATCAATAAATCTTTTGCCATCAATTGTTGTCTGTGAATCTCCGCCACCCGTTTCGATTAGTATATTGACCTTAGATGAGGATCCTATTTGCTCCATCTCCAAAATATCTTGTGTAGCTGCATATGATTTAGATTCCAAATCTGAACCTACCATATATACCAAAAGAGTATGCTCAGCCATAGAATTAACTGGTGTAAATGAATAATTAGAAGAAAATGATTTTATCAAAGAATTAGAGTTGCTGTCTTTTGTAAGGTCAATTAATTTAAATGAATCAATTATGTTTTGTATAACAGGCAAATAATTAGCGAATTCATTTACTTCTGCTGCATATGTAATGTGATATACTTTATTGTTAATTATAGCAAAAATATCCATGAATTTAAGATGGATATTGCTATCTGATGATGTCATAGTATATACCAATTTGGATGCTGTATTATTCCCTGCAATTGTCATACTTGTTGGATTTGATCCAACAAATTTGAAATCTTTAAAAAAGTCCTTATATGCACTACTAAATGTATTGGTATATTCATCGAGAGTAATATTTTGACGGGACAAATCCTCTATATTTATCCAAAGTCCTTCTTGGTACCTATCTGAACCACTTTGATATGGAGAATGAAACATAACTACATTGTTCTCTTGTGTCTTTTCCCAATAATTTGGATATTGAATTGTTATTCCAGAAGACGAATTTTGATATGTCAAAAACTCAGGTATTACAACAAATGTCATATTAATTGCTTTTATTTGACCGTTTCTAAATAAAGTGAGTTGTATGTTATCACCAATCTTCTTTTCTTTTTCAAGATTTGGTAATATAGCAGTATAATACTTAGTAATGTCCATATTGTCTACCTTTAGTATTATATCACCTCCTAATTTCACCTCCTGTCCATCGATTTTGGATAGTGTATAACCTCCACGTACTCCTGCTTTTTCAGCAGGGCTTCCAGTAATAACCTCAGTCACTAGACGTCCCTTGGCTTCTTTTAATCCAACTGCTTTCGCTATTTCTTCTGTCACATTCAGGTACTTAAATCCGAACCAAGGTTGTATAATCTGTTTTTCATTAGTTGCAGACAATGAAGTAGTGGTGGGCTGCTGAACCATCTGAGCTACTGCTTTTGGAAAAGAATCATGAACAGCAAAAATGGAAAAACATAATACTACTACCACAAGAAGAAAGATCATGATTATGATGTATTCTAAAAAAAGTGGGCTTTTATGTACAAGACTATTATTAGATAATAACACTTGTATTGTCTTTGTTAATACATGTTTATAACATTATTTCACCCAGACACTTATTTTTTGTAAATGCAATACAGATCTTTAGAATTCCTAACTTAAATGTATAATAATAATACGTACGATAATGTTGGGATCTCACAATTATTAAAATATTGGATGCATAAGGGTATTGAAATGGTTAAAGAAGTACAAACGAGTTCGATGTGATACTAATGGGAATTATCATAAATTGTGATCTACACAATAGTGCATAGTAACGAGATTGTTTTTATATTATTGCGAATCTCAAGTATAAAAATGCAAAATTTCAAAGTTTTGGTAGTAGCTGTATTTCTTATAATCTTCTTGTTTGCCATTACTAGTCAACTCTCAGAGAGAACACTAGCATCACAAATGGTGATAGGTAATCAAAGTAACAGCTCCCCTGTAGACGAAGACACCAAATTAGGACCGCAAGATCTAAACACTGACGAAGAATACACTATTACTCAAGAAATGATAGCAAATGACTTGCATGATTTAAGCTCTGAGGAAATTGCCACATATCCTCTAAACGAGCTTCCACCAGCAGACCTTATAATGATATTTAATAGTCTTTCTGTAGATGATCTAGAAAAGACCTTGAAAAATATTCATCCAGATAATCTTAGAGAAATATTGGTTGTAAAGTTGGCTCAGACCAAAGTCGACCAAATTCTTAATCGACTGCCTGAATACACAGTTCGAGAGATTTTAGATCGAATTAATCCTTCCTAACAATAACAAAAGTAAATTACCCTAGGTTACATAAAGTAAGTTTGAATATTGATTAATATTTACCACTTTTATATACTGAAAAATAAGCTACAGTAGTGTTGTGTTAATACTGAAATACCAAAGGTATTGGCAGATTTGCATAATAGTACCATACTAAATAACAAAGCAAAAAGTAAATTGAGGAACAGGAGAACCGAGAAAATATATTGATTTACTAAAAGGTAAATTGCTATAGATAATATAACAAGAATTGACCGTCAAGATGATGTAAATACTATCTCGAATAAATGCGCAGATTATTCCTATAAAACAATAACCCTGTTGTTCAATGAAGGGTACAAATAGGCAAGAGATCAATTAAAAAAGAATAAAAAATGGATAACAAAAATGATGAATGTAATAAAATTAATCTATTTTTTCGGCGATTAAAAATTAGAGGAATAATGAATTAAAATATTTAATTATATCTTATTATCAGTAGTTTTAAAGTGATTCATATTGATAACAAATAATAATTTAAAAGATACCATCAATTAGAATTTAATATATTATATGCGTCTGATTTGAGAAAGTCACTTTTTTGTTATTCTATGAATAACTTTAAATTTTTAAATTGCATATACTAATTATGGTTGCTAGTATTTCATATTCCCTTTTTATAATATTGCTAGCAACTACTGTTATAACGATATTACCTTCATTCGACATATTACCTATTGTACAAAGTCAAGATGATGGCGGAGATGGA
>DASVEV010000078.1:0-7757 GCA_036380415.1 Nitrososphaeraceae archaeon | reverse complement strand
AGACAAATTTACTATTAATAACAATAATTGTAAAAAGTCATAGCCCTATTGTTCTGAGCCAAAGCAAAAACATGAAGGCTATGACGACATTAGCAGTCTTGCTATTTCGGAGTGTATTATATAAATTGATTTTATAGTATTTAATAATTGGAGACAAATTAATTATTACAATAGTCCTTTATCTATCCATCTAGTAAGTAGGAGCCAAAGATATATAGATATAAAAAAGAAGGTCATGACATTATTCTTTGGACTAATAAATAGCCTGAATAAGTGGTTGGGCTTATAGGTAGAATGTCCAGACTATGACAACTACAACAATTACAATGCCAATTCCAAGATTTGAGGAAAACTATGGGCCCGTCGGGAGTAGTGCCCTCCATGTAGTAGGGTTCTACTACATTGTATTTTGCTTTTATTATTAGAACTTATTCTTGAAATATTTACAGTATTGAATTCTATAGAAATATCTCAAGGAGGGAGTAATACCGATAGCGGTGCAAAAATAAGAGTCTACTGTAGAGATACCAGAATCTTGTATTTAGATTTTATTATTAGAAACTTATTATGTTTGAAAATTAAAAAATGAAATTTTATTAAATAATCTGCGTTAAGTTTATACCAGAGAGTTCTTCTTCAAGTTTCCTTTTTTCTTTTTCATGGGTATTTATTATATCATCTGCACCCTTCTGTTCCAATGATGTTTTTGTAATTTCTCCTAACTGTTTTTCTTGTTCGTGTTTGATTTTCGACGCTTGATTTTTTAGTTCATCCATTATACTAACCTCTATACCAAAAGAACTACGATTACAATAAAAATGGTTAGTTTACTGCTTATTAAGCAGTTACCGTTAGTGGCTTTTCTTCTTGATTAGGTTGTTTTTCTTTTTCAAGTTTTTTATTTGGTACTACTTCTTTTTCAGGAATTTCATATCCTTCACACATAGTATTCATTTCATAGCTTTCATTTTTTATAAAGGTTTGAGGAAAATTATCCAAACTAAAAACTGAAAGTAAAATTAAAAGCTGAAAAAAGAATTAATGAATTTTTAAGTGAACACGACAATATCCAGTGATAAGTATTGCTATGGACCCAACTGGCGTTATGCTTCTTTATGAGGAATAATTAATCCATTATTAAAAAAATGTTGGATAGGTTTTTACCTTCTAAATAAATGTAGTAAACATCCTAACAATGTTTTTCCAATCCAAATATCGAATAATGCTGAAAGTAAATTCATTTTTATCTAATTTATCGATATAACACATGTTATTTATGTATTAAACAAAATATGCTTGTTTGTTCTAAATGTTAGGTTTTTTATTATATGCTCCACGATAGCAGGTGGGCCCGAGAAAACTACCGGCCTCGAGAGTAGAGCCATCCATGGAGTGGGGTTCTATTACATAGTATTTAGCTTTTATTATTAGAAACTTAATGTTAATAAAAGATATTGTAGAATAAAAAACTATATCATTTGTTTTATGTAATAAGTTAACAATAGATGGGCTCAGAGGTTTGTGAATTGTTATTGACACAATATTTTTGGCCCATATAGTATGATAAAAGAGTATTTTATAACAAAATAAATTGCAACACCAAGACTCAAGTCATTATTAATTATAATTCATGTTGAAGAGTATTAAGATTTTATAATCGATATTGTAAACATATAGAAAAAGAGAGAATTGATATCGCTGTATTTTTTTCTATGTGTCATTTTTACTATAACTGTAGGAAATTTAGTTATAATTTTTGCAGAACCTGACAGTAAACTAATCTATTCTAACTGGATTCTTATTATCAATTCCCTGGTTGCTGCAGGACTAGCATCATATGTTTTTTTAAAAAGTAGAGAAAGTATTAATGAGAATAAAGAAAATATGCTTTTAACAATAGGACTTGTTTTTTGGTTTATTGCCAACATTATATGGGCATATTATGAAGTAGTATTGGATATTGTATCTCCTGTACCATCTCTTGCCGACTTTTTCTTGTTGTCCGCATATGTCTTTTTAATTTACAGATTGATGATAATAAGAAAAAAACTCAATCGTATTATAAATAAAAAAATAATGTATTTGATGCTAGGATTAACTGGATTATTCTTAGCATATATTTTGAATTTAACATTGGATATGGCTCTAACATCCAATTTTAGGGGTACGATGCTCTTTATTGTCACTATTGCTTATCCAACTTTAAATTCAATATTGACTGTTCTTGCCATAACAATTCTTCTTGGTATTAAAAGTGAAAAGCAACATCGTCATCTAGTTCCATGGGTATCCGAATCGGCAGGTTTCTTGGCAATTGTAGTAGGAGATAGCTGGTTTGCGATAATAGTTCTTACAACATCTATAGAACAACTTTGGATTTCTACTTTGTTGCTCTCTGCCCATTATTTACTGATTGCTGGTGGTCTTATATGGTATTTACGGTATTCTATTAAATGGAAATCAAAAGACCTTGCCTTTAAAATTGTTGCTAGAATAAGAAAGAGAAGACTTTCTAACAAAATCATTGTTACTTCAATAACTATTATTGGTCTTGTTTTGTTTTCATCTGTTTATCTTGGCACTGGATTTGGAGGTGACGGAGGAAAAAATTCATTGTTAATTAAGAAAAATCATATCACTGAAAAATCATCATTAACGTCTACTGATTCTGCTTCTAATGGACAGGATAACTTAAATAAAGAATTTGTAGTGGGAGCAATCATACCAATTACTGGTTCCTATTCGTCAATTGGAAAACCAGTAAAAGTAGCTTTGGAAAAAGCCGAGCATGACGTAAACAAATATTTTGAAAAAATGAATTCTTCATCAAGATTCAATCTTGTTATAGCAAATTCAAAATCAAGTCCAGAAGAATCTCTTGAGGGAGTAAAACAATTACATTCGCTTGGAGCTAAAATTATTGTTGGGCCAGCTACAAGCACTGCAGTTTTAGCTGCGAAAGAATATGCAGATACTAATGATATTATACTTATCAGTTATTCTAGTACTTCTCCATTACTTTCTATAGCAGGAGATAACCTTCTCCGATTGGTACCAGATGATATCAATCAGGGAAAGGTTATTGCAGAGCGAATGATTGACGATGGAATAAAAGTAGTTGTACCAATGTTGAGAGGCGATATCTATGGAAATGAACTTTACAAATCTACAAAATATCATTATGAAAAACTAGGTGGAAAAATGGAAGAGGGGATAAACTATAAACCACATACAGGTAAATTTGCTACAAGCTTACATCGAATTAATTTCATCATGTGGGATGAAGATCTAAATAGATTAAATGCAATAGTCTCTGACGCAATAAAAAAAAATGATAATAAATCTGTAGGAGTTTTTATAATATCTTATGATGAAATAACACCTATCCTGATTCAATCTCCTATGTATAGTACGCTTGATGACATCAGATGGTATGGAAGCGATAGTATAGCTCAGAATCATCATATTACAAAGAATATAGATTCTGCATTATTTGCAATTAAAACCAATTTTTCAAATCCTTTGTATTCCATAGATACAAAATCTCCTAAAATTCATGAGTTAATTGAAATACTAGAAGAGGAGTTACACGATGGAGGATCTATAACCTATCCTGCAATAGCTTATGATGCTTTCTGGATTTCCTCATTAAGCTTGGATATAAATAGTACCAATAGTTATCTTATTGACCATAAAAATATTAATAAGAAATCTTTCAAAGATATTGTTTTAACAACAGCTGAATCTTTTGACAATGGTATTTCAGGAAAAATACAACTTAATGACTCAGGGGATCGGATTGGTGAAAATTATGACTTTTGGGGCGTGACTAAACATCCTCAGAAAAATCAATATGTGTGGAAAATAGAAAATGTTCCAATAGGATCAAGCCATTGAATATATGTATATGTATTATCGAAACTTATTGTATTTCCGTTTTTATCTGTATATCTTGTAAAAGGGGCCCTCAAACAAATATCATTTCCCTAGATTTGTTTAATGAGACTCTATAACTTTCGACCAACAATGTAAATGAATATGGTATAGTTTAAAATTGCATAAGAACAATTCTATTAAAAAATAGATAATCATTTACAATTTTAGAGTTCCCTTTTTTGATTTGTAAATAAAAATGAATTAAATTCGTCTATCAAATAATTGTAAGAGTATAAATTTTAATTATTAAGAAGACGCTGACAGTACAAAAGTATAATTGTCTATCAAAACAGGAATATAAGCAGAAAAAAGTAGAATTAAATGATGACCTAAAAAAGATTTATTCTCTTAATTTTCACCATCCATTACCGTTATTATTAATAGATAAATAATCAATACAACTAAAGAATGAATGGTATTATCACCATACAGGAAAGTCATTCTATAGAAGTTATTTTATGCCTATCTTGTGATAAAAATGATCAATATTCTTTCTCAGGTGATCTAATTTTGATTAGTCTTGGATAAGAATTTTTTTATAATACAAAAAAAAATAATTGTTTGTTTTTGTTAATCACTTCAATTAGACATTACATCTTTTAACATTTTAGGTTGAGATTGAATTGCTTGATTGTTGAACTGTTGTGTTAATAATGATGACTGTCTATCATCTAAAGCATTCCCAACAATTTGTATAGGACGAGTATCTTGTAAATAAATATAGTTTTCTACTGTACATGTCTTTACTTCACCAGGATATATAGTTCCCTCACAATCTCCCACATAATTGACACATATAAAATAATTAATTATACTATCGGTTGTGATTTTTTCGGGGAATAAACTATGTGTAAAACCAACAAGAGAACATGGAAAGTCTGAACTTATTCTATCCTCAATTAACCTTTCAGTTACAGTATAATGGAGCTTGTCAAGATTTACTGTAGTACCTTCAGGTGATAATTCGCGTACTGTTGCAACATCTTTAAAAATTTGAACACCAAAGTCTGATTCATCTATAAATGGACATATTTCATCGTTACATGGTATATATTCACCACTGTCTGGTCCTGGGGGAAATGAATTAAATTCACCCTCATCAAATATCTCGCGAAAACCTTCGCATTCGAAGTCATTTGGAGTATCGGTTACATTATTACATATGAATAATTTTTTCTCTACATTGACTATTGGAGCATTTTTATAATTATCATCATTTTTGGATTGGTCATATCCTTTTTCATAATATTCATTTTCTTCATATTCAGGATAATATTCTTGTGCCATTGCAATAGAATTTTGAAGTGCTGTTACTGGAACAAACAGTGTTGCTACTCCAATGAATAACAATGCGCTGAGAATCCCTATTTTTTTATCTGACATGATAATGAAAACATATTAGTATATGTATATATCAGTAAAGTAGAAACAATCAGTTCTAATATTAATATTGAATATTAGAAGAGAGAAATCATAAATATTTTATTTAGTTATTTCTAGTATTTTTTATATCTATTTTAATAATAGAAAGGAATACAATATAAGGAGTAGGCCCTAATAAAATCATGGTTATCAATTCGGGCTCAGAGGTTTGACGGTCATTTTTGCCTGTAATCTTGTTTTTTAGAATATAGATAATATTTAATTCTTCTATATTCTTTGACCTCCCAATGAAACTGATGACTTTAAAATATAATAGAAGAAAATCATAATAACATTTTATGGCAAAAGAGATTCCTAGCAAGCAAAGAGCATTAGTTTTACAAGGTGGTGGGGCACTAGGTGCTTATCAAGTGGGAGTACTTAAGGTACTTGCTAAAAAGATCATAGAAGAAGACGAGAAGAATGCTGAACAAGGTAGACCCTTATTCGACATTATTGCCGGCACTTCAATCGGTGCAATGAATGCAGCAGTTCTAGTTAGCAATGTTGTTAGAAGAAATAAAACATGGAGCGAAGCGATATGCGAGCTTGAAAGATTTTGGAAAGTAGGCATAGCCTTGAAAGAAGGTACTACCTCTGATGCCGATATTCCACCATTGGAGATGTTTCCGATGTTTCACTGGTGGCATCCGTGGAGAAAGGAAAGATGTGACAATGAAAATAATCATTACACGATGATGGGTTCTCTTGCGTCAGAAGAACTTGCTAGGAGATACTATTCTACTAAAGTTTTTGTCTTTGGTGGGAAAAAGGTTTTTTGCGCCAAAGACGTGAGGCCTGATTTTAAATTTTGGGATGAGAACAACAAACGCATTGTACTTAATGATTTACCATTACAAGAGCGAATAAAAGAATTTGGAGAATTTCCAATAGCTACAAGTTTTGAGAGAAACCAGCCTAGACTTCTAATAACTGCACTTGACATTGCCGAAGGGGTAACAGTGACATTTGACAGTTATAAAAAAGAAGATGGTACAATGAAAACAACATACTTGTCAGGAACAAAATATGGTTACATAAAAAATGGAGTACACACAAACAATAATAAAAGTAAAAATAACTACGAAGCTGATTTTGATCCAATTGTGATTAAATATGAAGATGGTATCGAGATAGAACATGTTATGGCAAGTGGTACATTCCCAGAATACTATGATCCTAAAATAATATCTAATCGAAAGTTTTGGGATGGAGGCTTATTAAGCAATACACCACTGAAGGAAGTATTAGAATCGCATAGAGAATATTGGATGAATGTTGAAAATAAAGATGAAGCCCCAGATCTAGATGTATATGTAGTAAACTTACATCCATCTAGTATAGACATTAATAACTCACTTAGTTATTATGATGAAATCAAGGACAGGAATAACGACATAATATATGGAGACAGAACTTATTCCGAACAATATTCAGCTTCAGTAATAGCAGATTATGCTGAATTTATCAAGGAGCTAAAACATCTTGCCCTAAATCATATCAAAGAAGATAATGACAAAGAAGCATTTGAGAAAGAGATAGAGAACCTTAGAACAAGAGAAGCAGAAAATACGTCTTATATGGATGGAAGGCAGAAAAAATATGAAGATATTCTAAGAGGCAGGTTTAAAATCACTAAGATGGTACGAATTGAACGCAAATATAATCCTAATACCAGTACTTCATTTAAGGGAGGAGATATAACATCAAAAACAATAGAGGAGATGATAAAAGAAGGTGAAAATGATGCCACGATAGAAATTTTTCATAATGGATCATAATATTATAATTGTAAGATTTATGTTCCTAGATTTTATTAACAGTAGACCAGTTGAGTTAAAGGCTAGAATCCTATATCTTTTTTATTGTTGGAATTCGAAGTAACGTAATACTAATTCATCATTACTAAGTTTAACTATTTAAAAAATTTATTTCTTAATTTTTCTGCATCTATAGTATTGATAACATTAAGTTTATTGTAAAATACAAATCTTGATAGGTTTGTAGCATTTCTGCTTTTATATCAGAGGTTTAACGGTCATTTTTGCCTGTAATCCTAATCAATCAATTAAATTAACAAATTCATTGGGCTCAGAGGGAGTTGAACTTTACTAATACACAGGTTCAGTCAATATTTGAAATACTTTATGTAAATAATTGAAGTAAACTAGAATTTATTAGAATTAGTTATAGAAATTTTTTTTATAAAATTATTTTTCATTACTACATTACTATTGCATAACCAAAAATAAATAAACTCTAGAAAAGGACTGGGCGGGATTTGAACGCTCGGTTCTACAGACGATTGATCCTGTCATACTCAAACTTAGATTCAATGATATATTTAGCTTTTTATATCCATATACCTAACAATTAAGCATCATTAAAATCGAGAAAAG
>DASVEV010000077.1:0-22544 GCA_036380415.1 Nitrososphaeraceae archaeon | reverse complement strand
ATCATTTATTTTATTTATTGGCATCCAGGAAATTTCATTGATGTCGTCCCCTGTAGAGGGATTTCCTCTAATAACTAATACAATAAATACAACAGTCAGCATGTGGCCTCTTGGATCTTTTGTTGGGTCAGAATATACTCCCAAAATCTCTATTGGATGGACCTCCAATGATGTTTCTTCATATACTTCTCTTACGAGAGCCTCTTCAATGGTCTCGCCTTCATTTACAAAACCTCCAGGTAATGCAAATCGGTTTTTATAGGGATCCTTCACCCGTTTGACTAATAATATCGAAGAAGAGTTTTGAATAATAGCATCTACAGTAGGAATAGGGTTTTTATATATTTTCAAGAGTTCTCTCATTGACAATTGAAAATAATATATATATTTAACCTAGTAATTTAGACATGCAGTTATTATGGAGAGAGCCTTGGTTGAAACCCTTAATAGATTACGATCTCGATTCTGAATATTGTAACTTTTGTAAGGGAAAATTTAATGATTTATCTTTCGTAACATCATGTGAATTTTGTGGCATAGGTATTATGCATGACAGATGTGCTAATTCACATATATTAAAAAGTCATATATCTGAATTAAACACAAAAATTGTTCAACATAAAGATAAACCATTACATGATTTTCAATAAATTTCATTTTATAGTTAGCATATTAGCTATCCACAAATTTTTTTGTTTGATGATACTTATAGATATTGATGCTATCAGAAAAATTTTAAAATATAGTTAATATCATGTTCCAATTTAGAAACGAAAAGAACTTTTGTCATCTACTTTGAAATTTTTTTCTTGATAGATGTCTGCTAGTTGGGGGGTAGATGATATTAGATTTTTGGTATATTCATTTTGTGGAGAAAATATAATTTCTTTGGTTAAATTAAACTCGATAATTTTTCCTGCATACATAATTCCTATTTTGTCTACCAATGCAGAAATTAATGCAAGATCATGAGAAATTAAAATTATACTAATTCCTTTTTCTTTGAGCTTTTTCAATACCTTAATTATTTGTGCCTGAACAAGTACATCTAACGCTGTGGTTGGTTCATCAGCAATGATAATATCCGGTTCTAGCAATAAAGCTATGGCTATAACAACTCTTTGTTTCATACCACCACTTAATTCATGAGGATATTTTCCAAGTACAGATTTTTCTAATCCAACATTCTCTAGAATTGTTATTACTTTTTCCTTATCATAAAATTGACCGTGTATTCCAAATATATCTTTAATCTGGGATTTTATTGTATATACAGGATCTAATGAATTCAGAGCTCCTTGAAAAATAATTGAAATCTTCTTCCATCTAATTTTTGAATCAAATTCTTTATCCGATAACTTTGTTATTTCTATTCCATCTAGAAAAATACTTCCTTGGGTAATTTTCCCAGGAGATGATATATTTCTCATTATTGCAGAAACCAATGTGCTTTTACCACATCCTGATTCTCCAGCAATGCCAAGTGATTCACAGGCTTTTAATTCGAGGGACAAATTATCAACTGCATTAATACATTTATTATGTAGAAAATAGGAGACACTTAAACCATTTATGAGTAACTTATTTTTTAGCAAATCTAATAACTATTAAACCTGGATAAATATATTTCAATTATTATAGCGTTTTAGCTCTATATATATAGGGAGCAATAACATTATAATCTAGAAATATTGAAAACTCCTATCTGTTCATTCGATGCTAAAACAGGAATTTTATGTTCAAAATGTGAATCTAAATTAAAAACTGGTCATCTTTCATTGGGAGATATTGAAGCATCTATGAAATTAACTGGATTAGCCGATAAAAACAATATAATTGATAAATTTGCATTAGTTGGTGCTTACAAAATTGATGAAGAATTGGTATTAATACTCCCTACATCGGATATTAGTATATTACGTTCAAATATTGAACTATTAAATTATATAAAAAAAGAATTTAACAATGGTGTTTGGTTTATTGAAAGTGGTGCAACGGAGAGAAGATTTATTGAAAATTTAATATTTCCAGTGAAGATTGCTTCCATCAATTTAGTTTGGCTGCCTGATGGAAACAAACTGACAAGGATAATAATATCTAATAAGAAAAATCAAAATATGAAAATAGATACCAATCTCATTACTAAAATTGCAAAAGAAATTAGAAATATAGAATTACTTGTTGAATATATTGAATAACTATATAAATATGCAAAAAATGAAATAAACCAAATTAGATATAGATTTAATTGAAAGAGAAAACTAAGAGAACACATTTTGCTAAAGAATTAAAAGAAGATATTATTGGACAGAAAGTAAATGTTGGTGGTTGGATAGAAGATGTTCGAGACATTGGAAAAATAATATTTTTAGTAATTAAAGATATAACAGGACCAGTTCAAGTCATAGTTGATCCAGAGAAGTTTCCTCAAGTCCGGGATATACCCAGGCAAAGCTCTATCATAGTCTCAGGGACGATACAAAGAAGCAAAGCGAAAGAAATGAAAGTAGAGCTAAAATTAGAAGAGATTGGAGAAATTTATTATTCTAAGCATCCCCTTCCAATTGATCCCACTGGACGATTAGAATCAGCGATTGATAAGAGGTTAGATGCAAGAGCATTAGACTTAAGAAATGAAAAGGTTTCAAGATTATTTGCCATAAGATCTATTGCTTTAGAAATTGTAAGACAAACTTTACGGGAGAGGTCTTTTCTTGAAGTTAATACGCCTAAGATAATTGGAAGTGCAAGTGAAGGAGGTGCAAATTTATTTGAATTTGATTACTTTAAGAATAAAGCATATCTTGCACAAAGTCCTCAGCTTTATAAAGAACAACTTGTATTGGCATTGGATCGTGTCTTTGAAATTGCACCATATTTTCGAGCAGAGAATTCTAATACCTCAAGACATTTAACCGAATTTTATAGTGTAGACATTGAAGGAGCTTTTTTAGATTATTGCGATATAATGGAAATAATGGAACGTTTAATAAAAAATGTTATAATAGGTATAAATGATTCAGGTCTGATTGATTTTAAAACAAATGTTGTTGTAAAAAAGGCAATTGAGACACAATTTGAAAGACTAACATATCAGACCTGTATCGAAGAACTTAAAGAACATGGTGAATATGTAGTATATGGAGACGATTTATCAGATTCCTCTCTACGAAAATTAGGTCAATTACATCCTGGTTTTTACTTTATAACTAAATGGCCTTTAAAGTTAAAACCTTTTTATATTCTTGAAAATGAACAGGATCCCTTTCTTTCTGATTCATTTGACTTACAAATTGGTTATCTAGAGTTAATATCAGGGGGATCACGGCAACATAATCCTCATAAAATCAGAAATAGATTAGCAGAACAGGGACTTCAACCCGATAATTTTTCAGAACACTTAAAGGTGTTTGATTGGGGGATGCCTCCTCACGCTGGATGTGGTCTAGGACTCGATAGATTAATTATGTGTTTAACTGGATCAATTAATGTAAGAGAAGTTGTATTATATCCAAGAGACCCATATAGAATTAGTCCTTAATTAAGTGTATACTAATTTCTCTAAGTTGGTCGAGGTTATCATATATAAATGCTTTAAAGGTATGTAAAGAAGTAGAGTAAATTATCCAAATAACAGGATTAAGCAGCATAAAAATTTTGTCAGTATCGGAAGGGATAGGAGTAGAGGGATGCGAATGAAAAATCGAAATAATATCTAATTTCATTAATCTAGCTTTATTATATGCCTGGTAGAGATCGTCAGGATCAATATTAAATGCAATCGACGAATGAGAAGAGTTATTCATTGGTAAAATATATGTAACAACATGTTTGGTATCAGATCTTTTACCTAACAATAATGCGCAAGATTCGTTAGGTAATGAGCAAATTGCTAATTTCGCCAGCTCTTTCAAATGGCTATCATGTATTATTATAAATTTCTTATTCATTAAATTAAGAAAGAAAGTATCCTTTATATCCATAGAAAAATAGGAAACTAAATAATGTCAGTAGTCATGCAATTAATATTTAAATATTAGTGATAGTAGTAATAAGCCTTATTAATTGTAAAGTGATGATACTAAATTTAATTCTTGTTAGAAGTAGATGAACGAAATTATTCTATTTGGAATTTTGCTTTCATGTATGGATGTATTGTACAAAAATAATCGTATTCTTTTTCTTTAAGATCAGAGAGCAAAAGAGTATAATTAGCATTTCCCATAATTATAGAAGAATCAAACGATTTACCATCATCCTTTAAGCTAGTTACTGTATGAGGTACATTATCCTGATTTATCCAAATAATACCCACATTAGCTTTTTTAACCACCAATTGATCTGGGTCATAATCTGGATTGCCTTGGGCTGAAGAGCCAGCAAGAATATTAACTGTAGCTAATTTTGTGATATCGATATTTGTTACAGGCTCTAAATTAGTTGTTGTCTCTGATTTTTTTTCTTGTGACTCAGCTTCTGGATTTTGGAGCTGGATTCCAACAGTAGAAAAGGAAATAATACCTATGATAACTGAGACAACAAATGATGCCAGATAAATTTTCACTTTCGAACTATTTCTATATATTCCAAGAATTACTGCAGCTGCTGATACTGAAATAAGAATTAGTATCCCAATGTAAACAAATATTGTCGGTGTTTGTCCACTTGAATAGACAGCTCCAACTAATCCTATAATAACTAATATTCCTAATGTTATAAATGATCCTAGTTTAGCTTTCCTAGAAGAGGGAAATCCATCTTTAAAAATACCGGGAGTTAAGAATAGTAGGCCGATTAAAAGAGTTAACAACGAAACGGCATGCATCCCATCAACAAATGTTTTTGCTATACCAGATAGAGAGACGAAAACCCCTACAATTCCTATTGAAGTTAATCCTATGCCTGGCGTTAACAAATCCCAATCTGCCATGCTTTATAATTTGAAGAATTTCGCTATAATTTTAACCTTTTCTAATAATGATAAATTTAGAATAGTTTTAGAAATCATAAGCATTCAACAGATGTATAACGAATAAAATAAATCCAAGATATGTAAATAAAATTTGGAGATCCAATACAGTGGATATAAGATCGTATATTGAAGTTTCAAAACCTCGAATTGTAGTAGTTTTAGTAATAACAGCAATAAGCTCTTTGCTAGGTGCAACCAGATTTGATAGTACCCCACTTATTCCTTGGGATGTTTCTCTCTGGCAAGTTGGTTTTTTAGTCCTGGCTGGATCATTAGCTTCTATGGGTTCTAGTGCCTTAAACCATTACTATGACAGGGATATAGATAAATTCATGGTACGAACATCAAAAAGGCCAATTCCATCTGGTAAATTATCTGCAAAGACTGTTTTAATTTATGGAGTCTCTCTTAGTATAACGTCTGTAATAATTGCCTGGTTTACATTAAATCCTGTTGCTACTTTTATGATTGCTTTAGGAATATTTTTCTATGTTATAATTTATACTGCTTGGCTTAAGAGGTCAAATGCCGCTAATATTGTAATTGGAGGATTCGCTGGAAGTGCTGCCTCGATGGCAGGATGGGCCACTACAACTGGTTCAATTGATTTAACTGGGTTCTTAGTAGGTTGGCTTGTGTTTATGTGGACTCCTCCTCACTTTTGGTGTCTTGCTATAAAAACAAGAGAAGAGTATGCAAGTGTCAAAGTTCCTATGTTACCTGTTTTAATAGGTAATCAAAGAACTGCCAGATATATCTTCATTAATACCGCTATATTGCTCCCATTTTCCATTTCCTTATACTTTTTTGGATTAGGTCTTTTATATACTGCAATAGCCTTAATTTCAGGTACTCTCATGCTTATTTATCATTATAAGCTTGTTCGGAATCCTACTCCTGAATTTGCATGGAAAGCATACAAAGTGACTGCTCCATATCTTGTTATAATATTTATTGCAGTTGCATTTGATGCTCTTTTCTACTTTAGGATTTAATATTAGTCATAGTCACGCCTATACAATTCATTATTTTATCAACTCTATCCTTCTCTTATCTTTAGAAATCCATGAGACTTTCAAAAGCCCATATATTTCGAGGTCCAATAATATCTTATTTATTTCAGAGAGATCCAGATCAATCCCTTCTTTGGAGAGGACGGAACTTAATTCTGAATCAGTTAAGGTGGTGGATTGTTTTATTTTTTCATAAACAATATTTCTTATGGGGTATCTCATAAACTAATTAAAAGAGGCTTTAGCAATTATATTAAAATATCTTTAAAGTGAGAATAATTGGTTACTTGATATTTACTGATTTTCTACTTATATTGATCACTTGAATTTCGCTAACACCTTCAGTTTTCTTAATGTATTCTTCCAGAGAATCCATTTGGCCCTCTTCGTCGTTCAAACTAAAATCACAAATCAAAGAATTAATTCCAAAAGCAATAGGTTCTTTTCCATATCTTTCTATTCCCATTCCAGTGGGTATATTGGACTTTAGTTTGGTAATTACTTCATCAAGATCTGTTTCTGCTTCCAATGGCAAAATCTTAATTCGAGCAACTAGTCGTGACATTTTATGGACCTTCAAAACTACAGTTAACGCATTTATATAGTCGTGCGAATTCTCTACAACTTTGACATCTCCATAGTAGTACATAACCACAATTAGGACAATAAAATTTTACACATTCATCGTTTGGCATAATAGGTCTATTACATGATGAACAAACAGGCAGTTGCAATGTTGACATTTTAAATCTATAGGAAAAATAACCGAATTTATATCTTGCTTAATGTAGAAGATTCCTAAATTCATTTCCTAACAATGTACTTATCAATTTAATGGCTTTTTTAGATCCCAATATCTTTGATAGAGCAAAGCTATGAAAATCGAAATTTGCAGACTTTGAAATATCTAATATATCTGAATCAGAAATGATAGAAAAAATCGCATCAATTGACTTGTTGTCTAATCTTTCCATTATCTTTCTAAAAAAAAGCATTCTTTGGAACTCTTTACCAAATATTGAAAACCAATCTTTCTCGTAATCATTCAATAACGAATTAACGACCTTTGTTTTATACCGTGCAATATGATTTCCAGCCAAAATTCCACCCATTCCACATGAAAAAATACCACCAGCAGTTGTAGGTTTTGTTTGGCCTGCTGCATCTCCAACTATTACTGTATTATCAAATACAAATTTTTTTAATGGCCCTCCTATCCAAACTGGTGCATAAATTTTCCGTATGATAGAATATTTAGAACCAAAGTTTTCAATAAACGATTCCACGGTTTTTAACGGGTTTATTTTTCTCCCGGCTACTCCAAACTTTCCTTTGCCATTTCCACTCGGAATTATCCATGCAAAGAAATCGGGATATTTTTCTTTATCAAATTTTACTAATATTTCATCTGGATTTATCCAATCGGCATAAACCTCATATTGTGCTGATTGCAAGACACCTTCTCTATTGTGATTATTGATTAGAGAAGTGATACCCCTGGCATCAATAAAAAACTGAGAATAGAAAATATTATCCTTGGTTTTTATTATGAACTCTTTTTTTGAGCTATCATAATTCACCGACATTACTAGGCTTCTCGTTCTTATTTCACTACCTAATTTCTGAGCCTGAAATGCAACTTGTTTGTCAAGTTCTCTTCTGTCTAACACTATTATCTTTTCCCTATTTGTACCGACTTCAAATCCTTTTGTAGATGAGACAATCTTTGCTTTATTTACCTCATTTAAAATTGCCTTACTTGATGGGATTATTCCTAATTTTTTTAATCCATCAAGACTAACTAAACCACCACAATGTTCTGGAGTACCGACTTCATAATCTTCTTCTAGTACTGCAACAGAAAGACCAGACTTTGAAATTTCTCTCGCGCATAATAATCCAGAAATGCTACCACCTACAACAATGGAATCAAATTTCTTTTCCATGATATTATAAAATTATTTTAATATAAATAATTAAAATGTATTTTTAATGGAATGGAATTAAAACAAGTAATAATAGTGAGAAAAGATTTGAAAATGGGAAGTGGCAAAGTAGCTGCACAAGTGGCCCATGCTGCAATATTATCTAGTGAAAAAGCTAGAAATAAAAATATTGAATGGTTTAGGGGATGGTTTAACCTAGGACAACCCAAAATAATTTTAAAAGTTAATTCATTAGAGGAATTAGAGAAAATTAATAAGTTAGGACAATTTAATAACTTACCGACCGCTATTGTTAGAGATGCTGGATTAACCCAACTTGAAGCTGGGACTGCTACTTGTGTAGGAATTGGTCCTGCTCCAGATTATTTAATAGACAAAATTACAGGAGGATTAAAACTACTTTAACAAATCATTTTGCAACTGTAGATAACTAAAGTTAAAATATATGCAACTATAATAGATTAATATTATATTCACTATTGGAACAATAAATATGAAAATCGACTGCTTATTATTTAGTTAAAAATTATTAACACAAATATTTATTTTCAGTCCTACATTATATTTAATACTATTTGCGCAAAAGAAAAAAAAATTCAATTCATAATTCCCAGATTACTTTAGATGAGTATTTAATAAAAAAATTTAAAGAAAAGATAGAAAAAGTACTTCTAATTAGCAATAAGAATAATCACCCTATTGTTTTGTATCGAAGAACTATCGAAGAGAATGAAGTAAGTATTGAGGAAGAAATAGCTAGTGTTTCAGAAAAATATGTAGTTGTTCAAATTTTTACTCACGGTGGATATCTACCTGTTCTATTTAGAGAACAACATATCTTTACTCCTGAAGAATTTCCTTATTGGATTATTAAGAGGAGTCGTAATATGGTATTACATTGTTTGGAAAATATTGATGAGTTTATTAATGATTATCACAATGGGTAATTTATTTCCTTTAATCAAGACTAGGTTTCTTTAATCAAGACTAGGTATAATCCATAATTGCTTTTCTATACTAAAATTGAGTTTTCTGAGTTTTACAAATTATCAATCTAAAATGAACAATCCCGGCATCTTATCGCCAGCTAAATATCTTAATGAAGCACCTCCCCCAGTAGATACATGACTTACCTCATTTTCAGACACACCTGCTTTTTTCATTCCCTCCATTGTATCCCCTCCACCAATAAGTGTTGTCGAGCCTCTCATGTATGCGAGAGCCATACTTTTAGCAATATGTATAGTTCCATTAGAAAAAACATCCTTTTCAAATAAGCCCATTGGTCCATTCCAAAAAACGGTCCCTTTTCTGGTAGAACCAAGTTGTGTAGAAAAATTCTGTATAGTATCGGTTCCTATATCAAAACCAGTCATGCCATCTGGTATGTCTTCTTTACAGTAAATAGGAGAAGTATTTTCTGGGGTGGATGATACAAGATGATCCGTAGGTAAAAAAATTTTTTCACCATATTTTTCAAGGGAGTGATCAACCCATTTCAGGTGGTCATAATCAATAATGGAGTTTCCAATTTTTAATCCCTTTGATTTTAAAAAAGTATAGGCAGCAGCACCACCTATCAAGACTTTGTCTGCTTTTGGTAATAAATTTTCTAACGCTCCTATCTTGTCTTTAATTTTCACACCACCAATAACTATTATAAAAGGACGCACAGGATTTTCCTTTATCATAGTCAAATATTCAAGTTCTTTTTTTAAATTAATTCCACCTAATTTAATATTAAAGAGTGTAGCTGCTCCATAGGTTGAAGAATGTTTTCGATGAGAAGTACTAAATGCATCATTAATATATATATCTGCGAGAGAGGCAAGTTTCTTTGAGAATTCAGGATCATTTTGTTCCTCTTCTTTATAAAAACGAAGATTCTCTAATAATAAAACACCATTACAAGAGAGATTTTTAATTTTGTTTTCAACTTCAATGCCTATAGAGTTATTGACAAATCTTACTTCCGTTTTAGAAAGTATTTCTGATAATCTATGCGCTACCGGTTTTAGAGAATAATTAGTTTGATGGTTTTTAGGTCTTCCCAAGTGAGATGCTAAAATAACTTTGCAATTTCTTTTTGTAAGATATTCTATAGTGGGAAGGGACATTCGAACTCTATAATCCTCTCCAATATGACCATTTTTTATACTTACATTGAAATCAACCCTTACCAGCGCTGTTTTTCCTTCATATTCTTTATCCTCTAAATCCTGGAGAAATTTCATGTTAGTTATATTAGAAAAACATATCTCATACAATAAAGGTTATGATAGTTAAAGTGAGGTTAAATAGCACGAAAAAAAAACTCCAATTAAATAATCAAGTTTTTATCCAAAAATTATACTATTAAAATGTATAGGCAGGTTACATAAACTCATGAAAATTATGAGGTAATAAACTTTTAATTTTAGATCAAAATAAACATATCTTATTCAACTATTCTCTTTTCTTTGAATATGGTTAATTTATTAAAATAGAAGACAATAGCAATCATTAGTTACTGCAAATATATTATGAAGCAAGTAAAATATTTACAAGTAATTAATCAATTTTAGTAGAAAGTATGAAGAGAAACCCTGTATAACTATTTTGAGTGTAAAAATATCGATTATTCCGACACTCCAAAAAAACTTAAATTTGAATTTTAGAAAAAATTGTAAAAATTTAAAATGAATTATATTATTTTAAACTGGTTACACGTATTTCAGTAGGACATCCTATCTTGCTAGATGCTATTTTGAAGCCTTCTTTTGCTAATGAAAGATTACCTGAGAGAACATAGGCTTCAATAATAGTTTGACCTGGTTTAAGACGTGCTGCTAACCCTGTAGCTTTCCCAAAGGCTCTTCTCATTCCTTCTTGAAGTCGGTCGGCACCAGCTGTAGCAATCATTTTATTTTCTCGCAGAAGAACATGTGGGTATACCTTTAATTTAGAAAAGAATGTAGTTTCTCCAGCTTGTGCCATCCTTTTGTTGGCTGATAATCGAGCAGCTTCTAACGCATTATGTCTAATTTGAATATTTTCTGTCACTACTAATTCTAACTTAAAATCATAGTTATTGCTAGCCTGCCCAGATGAAAATTTTGCAATTTTAGATTGAGGTTTGCCAGCAATATATTCTCTTCGAACATATGGCATTCCACGGGGTTCCCTATAATTAGCACCTTTCATTTTTAAATCACGAATCTTTTTATACTTAACATAGACTTTGATTTATTCGTTTACGTTGGAGGATAAGATGATGATGTCAAAAGATAATGAAACAGAATTTGCTTTTGTTATAGAAGGTGTTATTACTAGGAATGGAGTAGTAGTTATTGAATCGGTCAAACAACAAGACCAACTAAGAAGTAAAGGATATGGAGAAAAAATCCAAGATATGTACATCCTGGAAAGTTATGAAGCTCTTTTTCTGTTATACTCGAAAAGATTATTTTTAAAAAAAAAAAAGACCATTGTTGATTTCTCCAATTTTCTTCAAACATTATTGAAAAAAGATTTATCGATTTTTACAAAATTTTTAATATTCAGAGATCTTAGAACACGTGGCTATATTGCAAAAGAAGGTTTCGGATTTGGGAATGATTTTCGTGTTTATGAGAGAGGAGAATATTCCAGAAAACCAGCCAAATATGTAATTTTTGGTATTAATGAAGGTATTAGTATAAAAGCAAATCTATTATACGAAAACATCCGTTCAATAGAAAAAATGGGTAAGGAAGCAATTATAGCAGTAATAGAGAGAAGAGGAGAAATAATTTATTATAAAGTCAATCTTAAGAAATTTACTAATAATATCAAATTACTTCAAGACAAAAACATCGAGAAATAGCCAACCTCGCTGATAAGATATACTTATGTATCCAACGCACTAAATTATAATGCTATAAAATAATGATGTTTTTGATAGTCCCCTTATTATCATGGAAACATGTAAAATGAAGAGATACCGGACTTCTGAATTTTATAGAAAAGTGCTCCGACCGGGATTTGAACCCGGGATCGTCGCCTTGAGAGGGCGAAATGCTTAACCGGACTACACCATCGGAGCTCACTAAGTTGATAATTTTATCGTTATAAAAGCTCTATTCCTTCCTAGTAATTGAAAAAAAGGATTATAGGTTAACCAGAATTAGGTTCTAACTATCTTAAAGACAAGATAAGTAAAATAAATTATATATTAAAACCCAGCTATGCAGTGATAACTGGAGCTGTTAATGGTTCTATTATTTTTTTCGTTCTTGCACGTAATTTAGCTTTATATTTTAAATTACGTGGTTTTGTTCTTAATCTATAACCGCAACATGGACACCATAAACCATCCCATTTTATAAATATTTCACAGATTTGACAACGCTTTTGACCACTAGCATATCTCCCAGATCCTACAGGTTTTTGTGCTTTATGCCTTACGCAAATACCTTTACAAGTCATAGTATTTATATTTCCTAAACTACTATTTAAACTTGAGTAACGCTCATTTATGATTTTTAAAGAATTTTAAGATCTTATCCCAATTTAAAAAAAAAGTAAATCTTAGGGATATACTATTTAATTGAGATATTTTTTACTTCAAAAGCTTCATTCATTGAAAGATATTCTTCAATCTTCATTTTGACGTCATCAGACTCAGTATCTTCCATACCCGAAAATCCAGCTTTGAAAGAAATATTATTTCCAGAAACTTTAATGTCCTCAATTTCCATGTCAGCATATACATTCGATAATTCTGTGACCCAATCCTGAGCTTCTTGTTGATCTATTCCATTTGTTTCAATATTTACATTAAGCATTTTTGCCATTCAAAGACACCTAACTTTGATAATAAAAAGACATTAATAAATTTGCCTAAATTTTAAACCTATGAATATATTTATTCGTGTTATTCAGATTCTTCAAATCTCCAGTGTTTTATTAACTCTTTATTGAATTTAGATAATTGTTCTTCATTTAACGAATCTCCACAATTTTTATGAGTAGGTACAACTGTCATTCCTGCTAATTTAAACTCAACTTCATAAAAATGAACAGAAGGGCAATTACACATTATGAAATATGTTATAATATTATATTTATATTATTTTAATTAAAAATAATAATATAATAAACATTTATCAATCCTTTTTTAGTAATAGAATTAATGAAAAAGGATAGACTACCAAAATTGCAAATTTTTATCATTTCTGTCTTGGTTTCTTCGGCTATACTTGCCACAACTGGACTAAAATTTTCACACGCATTTGCTGTCGATGATAATTGGTATGTTGGAGAAGGTGTTACTAAAGATATGTATGTTAAATACAAAATGAGTCATTTTGATACTAATAATGGGCGAGAATTTACTATGACAATATATTTCAAGGAGCAAGATGATAAAGGGAATTGGATAGCACCAGTTTTTGTAGAGGATCAAGGAAAAGTATTAAATGGAACATTTATACTAAGTCCATTGGATTTAACGGCATTAGGAACATCTAAAATTCCCCCTGAAATGACTAAATATAGAAGTGCTTATGCCGGTTCTTTACAATGGTTAGCAGCATTTGTTCCTAAACCTGGTTTATCTTTGACAGCTGGATCATGGGGCAAAATAGCTTCTATTGGTGGTTCTGAGATTAAACCATCAGGACACCAAGAATTAAAAATTCCAGCCTTTAAGGACCCTATCGATACTGTAAGAGTTGAATATTACAAAGGTGTAGCCAGCAATACATATATTTTGAACGAATTCCCTTATCCTGTGATGGCGAAAACATATGTTGATGTTACGACTGGTTCTGCACCAATCCAGTTTCAGTATATCTTGGTAGAAACTGGTAAAGGCGAACCTGCAATACCGGAAGCATCAATAGTCGAAGTGACTCCGCCATTGAAAGAGAGAACTGCGAGGGGAGATTACTATGTTTCATTGGATTGGAAGCCACCTATAATAACTGCAGGCACAGAAACTACATTTACTGTAGACATAGCTGACAAAGATCAATTTCCCGTTACTCAAGCTAGCTACGATTTTATGATAATGGGTTCAAACAATACTATATTACTTGATTTGAAAAACCAAGTAGCCCGCGAGGGTACGAAATCTCATAGTATAACATTTGAGCAGCCAGGGATAGCAACTATTAAAATTAAAGTTACTAGTGTAAAAGGTATAGACACAGGAATCTTTACTGAACAGGTAGAATTTCAGGTTCCAGTTAAATAGATATTAATCCACCCCATTTTTTTTCTAAGTAAAATTAAATAAGATCAGTGGTTCATTTTGAACCAAAAGTGTGTCAAGTAAGAAACTTACCATTCTAGTATTTGGGTCATTAGCGGTTCTTTCTATCATAGTAAATATTGTTATCATTGCATTAAATGGAGGATTTGATAATCCAGTTAGATCTCTTCAAATTCCTAATGCCCAAGATCTATGGTCAGCCGGAATTAAAATTCAGGATGGGGACGAATTCTTGTATAATTTAACGATAGAAAATAGAAACAATAACTTTGACAACTATTTGATTAAGATACTATTTCGAGATAGCCAAAATTATTGGAATACTGAGTTTACTATATCTAATGAAAGTAAATCAACAAAATTTGAGTCTCTGTTGTCAAAATCTAATCTCCTAATGAGAGATAAGCAATTAAAAAATCAAAAATATATAGACATTGTAGAATCATCAATACTACAAATAAAAGATATCACAAGAGAACCAAAATATTTGATAATAGGCGCAAAATGGGATTCCATTAACACTGGAATAACAAATATACCTATTAAAATTACCTCAAAACAATATTTGTTCTCAAAAGTCGGCAAATTGGAAACTTTTGTTCTTAGTTACAAAATAGAAGAGCATAATAGCAAAATATGGATTTCAAAGGAGCTGCCTTTGCCGGTAAAAGCTGTGATTTACAATGTTGATGGCAAACTACAATATAAATATGATATACTAAGTACAAATAGAGAAATTAAGTATAAAATATAATATTCTCTAAAATTTTCTTTTAATGTTTAACTAAAACATTCGTCAATATCCAATTAACATAGTTTTCAATATCTTTATCGACAGTACACCAAATATGTATAGATCCCGGCAATAATTCTATTCGTCCCTTTTTAAATAATACACGAACTCCTTCCTTTCCTTCATACATATATGCATCTGACGCTGTTGCATCTGGTATAGTTTCTATTGCTTTTGATTTTATTAGTTCTCGGGATAAAGAAAAGTTTTTTTTAAGTCGATCCACCACAATTCCAATATTTTCGGTTCCATAAGAATCAAATACATATATTTTAGTTGGATTAGGAAAATGTAACTTCAAATCTATTTCATATCTTGAGCCTACAAATTGTGCTATTTCGTTTATTTTTGAGTAAACCAGATTAGGATCTCTTTTTAAATATTTATCAAAGAAATTTCTATTTGAATTAAAGTTTATTTTTAAATCTTCTATTATTTGGCTAAACATCATAAGTATCACAGAATTCTATATCTATTTATATTCTCTCATAGTTTTTAAAAATATAACTAAAAATTATGTCTATTAAAAATATTAATTCAGGGAAAGAAAATATAAAAAATTATCAAAATACATGTTCTGAATTTATAAAAGATCTTTCGCTGGATTATCTTCATTGGGTAGATAGATACAATCTTAATCAGGGGGAAACCAAAATGAGAAAAGAAAAAATTAACGAGATAGTCATTAAATCAAATCATATTATTTACAAGTTTGGAGACACTATAAAAAAAATAGATATTATTATGAATGACGGGATCTCTAAGATGGCAGAATATACAGCAGGCTATCCGTTTCACTTTTCTATTGTTGTAAATAATCTGACAAGCTATACATACCATCCTATAGGAAACATAAGATTAAACATAAAGGCCATTCCAAATTATGGAAAAGGAGTAAGAATAGGAAATTACGACAAGAATAATCTAATTTTATTAAACTCTTCATCACCTGTTAATTACTCAGTAAACAAGTCGAGTTTAGAATCTGCAGATATATTAGATGATTATATAATAATTGATGCAAAAAATTGTCAAAAAAATGATATTATTTCCGCTACTGTAATTGTAGAAGAGGTTAAAGACAACATTGTCTTTGAAAAGAGAGGATTTTCAAGTTTAGTTTTAGTGATACAAAATTGACCTATAATATAAGCCTTCAGACTAATACTGTATACCTATATTATAAGTTTGTTTTATTTTTAGTATAAATTTATATTTCATAAGTTGATGGAAATGTAATATCAAGAAAATTTTTAATGCTTTATAAGGAAGATATTATTGTTACCTTAAATAGTTCAAATAATTTTAAAAATAATCAAATTTATACATCAAAATCACTTATCCAATTTACTTTAGGCTTATTTAATTTTAGTAGATTAATTTTAGAAACACTTCTTTTTATTCGATTTAAAATAATTATTTCAACGAAATAATTTAACAAATATAAATAATAATTGAATAACATTATCTAGTGATATGTATTCTTATTTTTATTATATGTCTTTTAATGAGTAAAAAATATTTAATTATTTTAGGAATATAATGTTCAATGAAACAACTAAATTGAATATATCTATCAATCTCACCTTATAAGAAATGAAATTGAGTACTCACAGTGAAGAAAAATGTATACATTCATCTTATATTAAAATAGAAATAAATAATCAAAAGTTATGATACCAAAAGAGAATCCCGATCATAAAACTTTCATTATAAGAAGTAATCTCAACGAGTTTCCTACTCTAAACTAAATATATAGTCATGACCAGTGTTGATCAAAGCCGTAACTATATGAAATAAAAAAGGCTAAATAACCAACGTACCTGAAATCGTATGGGCGACGATCGTCCAGTTTGGTCTAGGACATCAGATTGCCAATCTGGTAACCCGGGTTCAAATCCCGGTCGTCGCATTTTTTATAAAGATCACATCTGGTTAAGTCCTAGCACTTCCACACGCACAGAAACCAAATTCATCAAAAGGAGAATTGCAGATTTCACATTTTTCGTAGAATTTAACATCCCAAATATGTTTTCCATATAATTTATAATGAGTATCAATTTCCTTGGGAATAGGAGAAGAATTGACACTATCATTATTTCCTTGTAAATTAACATCGTCGGAATGTTCTTTTTTTGCATTAGTTTGTTTTTTCATTATTGTCCCTTGAATATTTTAAATTTGACTTGATTATATCTACAGCTTTGGAAATGCGTTCTTTTTTAGGAAGTTGAATTAGAAAAATATTTGATGCAGAGATATGTAAATTATTTTTAGGAATAATTCCTAATAAACCACTATCATTTAATGCATCAAAAAAGTTAATTGAGTTATTACCTTGAATTAAGAAATATTCTTCAATTCCCAAGCCGATAAATTCCAGCTGAATGTCTACAAATACATGATAACCATCATAGAAAATATTAAGTAAAACTTCGACTACATATTTTTTTCCAATACATCTTTCTATAATAATATCGTACAAAGATTGTTGAACATATATACAAGGAACTTTATTCCTTTCATATTCAATCACTCCAAAACCTTCTTCATGAATATTGCTAATCAAGTCATTAAGAGTAGTAAATTGCCTAAATTTCACTATGTATAAATATACTTTTATAGATATTTTAGTCTATTCATAATATGTTTACAATGTAAAAAATCAATATAGGTTTATTGATTTTGCTAATAAAAATATTTTATTGTTGTCCTCTTTAGTATGAAGATTATGATTAATCTTGTCGCAAACAAACAGTAAATCAATAATTTTTGATCGATCCAAATTTATAGAAACAGATTTATTATCTGTAGTGATAATATTGGGATACTCAAAATTTTTAGCTGTTGTTTCAATATTATTACACATTGTACCTGTCATTTTTTGTAATGATGATTCATTTAAAAGCATTGTGATTTGAGATATTGAACCATTATAATCTTTGTAGATTACATTGATTGCTTCTTCTAAAGGCAAATCATATTCGTATTTACATTTTATATTATGTTGATGAAGATAATTTATTAATTCTCGCAATGAGTTTACAATCTCTATCTTTATATCCATAGTGGAATCAATACGATTTTTTATTTTAATATAGTCAGATATTGATATATCAACGATGCTTCCCTTTATTTTTAAACCTGGGTAGGTTTTACGTAATGTTTCATCCATAATTTGTTCATTTATTATGGACATTTTTTTGTTACTGGCTATTTCAAACGCGCTATACATAATATTCAATATTGATCTTATATTCCTCAAGTCGAAATCTTCATAGAGTATTTTTATTTGCGACAAAAGTTCATTTCTTTGACTATCAGTAAAAGCAGTATTAAGCTTATAGAAATTAATATATTCTAAAACTATATCGGATATTTCCTCAAAAGAATTTGATCCAGCAAGATCAATTTTGTAATTAGCTTTCTCCAATCTATCATATACTGAACTATTCTTTGATGCTATCTTAAGATATGATGATGGAGTGAGAATTAGCATTAGGATCGTATTTGGGATATGTGCATTAATAATAGCTTTCATAAATGAAAGTGTTTCTTCATCGTTATCGAATTCATCGAATTGATACAATGAGATCTTGTTAAAAAATTTTAAATTAAGTTTTGATAAAGTAGAAAGACGATTTATCATATCCATTAAAGTAATGGATTTACTATTTTCAAATTGATTTTGTATTATAGTTTTAATTATAGATACGTCATTTTTAGAAAAATTGTCGTCAAGAATATTTTCAAGATATTGTAAATCAGGTTCTAATCGGTCTTCTAAGATCTGTAGAATTTTATTATCAATTCCTCTACCGGCTAAAGATTCAAAAAATCCTAATTTAAATATTTTTTTTGTAATTTTATTTTCTGATTTGATTCGATCTTTTATATAATAAAGTAATTCTTTTTTCAAATTGTACAGGTAATCAGATTGAAAACCGTTAATCATGGATTGATAAATACTGGGAATATTTTTTGGGTAAATTTGTGATATGTCAAGATAAGAAATGATCGATTTTTCATTTATTCCAGATATTTTTATATTAAGCGTCAGATGTGTTTTTCCTGAACCTACATCTTGAATAACTGTAATTATCCTGAATTTTTCACTATTATTGGTGGTTTCAGTATATTTTACAAGATCATCAATACATGAAAAAATTGAGTTTCGAGCCTCTTGATGCTTCTTACCACCTAAAATGAGAGCATCTTCTAGATTAGGTGTTGGACTACTTGGAAAAGGATTTTTGTTAAGGTTATATGGATACATTACAAACACCTTACATATCCATATACCAATCCACGAATCATAATTCCTTCATTACCTCCAGTAGACAATTCGTATTTGGATCTATTTTCATTAACTAACTGTTCAGCAAGGTCATAGAATTCCTTCTCTGAAATCTCATATTTCTGAGATAGATCATTTCTCAGAGATGATAATGGAACCCATCCGATGGAATCAGAGTATTTGCATATTGTTAAATCAAAATCTTCATTAAAGCTTTGTAAATTAATAACTTTCTGGGGACGCGTAATATTATTTTCAAATGTATTATTATTGGTAGTTGTGGCTAAGATGGAATCCATTAAAACAATCATCTTCCTATCCAATTTTTCTACATATTTATCAATAGAAGCCGATAAATTTTGAAAAGAAATTTGAACCTCTTTGAATAATTCAAAAGTATATTTGAATTTTGGATCGGAATCTAATAGATATTGTAAATAACTATCTTTATGCCAACAATAATTTGAACTTCCTTTTTTAGCTATAATAATTTCATTTTGTTTCATCCATTGATTCAAGATTTTATCCAGATCAACTGATGCAAAATCTTTTTGGAGATCAGTTTTTTTCAATCCAGATAAACCTGAAGAAAAAATTTTGTCAAATATTTTTTCTTCTAAAGACATAGGGTACAATTTTGGTTTTCTTATAAAAGATCCATTGTATGTTTATATAATATAACTAGCTAATTTAGTTTAACTTTTAATATAGAGTCATTTAAAGATAAATGGAATGATGAAATACTCTTCTGAAATATGATGAAAGCACTAGGGTATCTGACCGAATATATGGTGTAGTTCATATACTATGTAGGGGACAATTCATAACCATAAGTGTTTGTTGGCTACCCATTTTACTAATAGTTGTATCAATAGTGTAATCTGATACTCTTTCTTTTTCTTTTTGTCAATCAGATTATTAAACAAAACTATGAATCCAATTCCCCCCAAAAATATACTTTCTATTATTCACATCTTTAACTAACACTAATGCCTTGGGGGATTTCATAGGCTAAGATCATCAAGAAAATACAAATACAAAGAGTACATTTAAACAATAACAGTGGATGGTGTTTGTTTCAACTCTGATCATAACCATTGATTATTATAAATAAGATATCCTCGGTAAGAATAGCTCCAATTGAGTTTCTTACATCTAGCCATGAAAACAACTCTCAAATAATTGAAAAATCAACAAATTTAAGGAAATACAAAGAAATATAAAAACACTTTAACAACACGTTTAGACGATTTTTTATGTCGTATTTTAGAACATATTATATATTCAATTAAAACCTTTTCACGTTTATCCTAATTATTAAAGGATTGTTTTCTAAAATGCTCATACTAAAAGTAAGCAATATTTTTTTTAGTTTATTTCACATCGTTATTACAATGAATATTCTTATATGGGTTTATACTTTAACAACTAAACTAGAATTATGATCTGTTTCTTGGTTATTAATATTTTCTACCATTATAGAATATATTAATCTATCTATATCTGTTCTCGTATAAAGAATTGGTATCTATATTATTATCATTTCCATAATCAATTCTACTATTTATTTGTTAAAATTTTGAGTTAGTAAGAATAAATGTCTTTTCTATCATTTTGATTATATTGTTACAGTCCATACTAACCATACTGGCTTATTTTGGAAAAACATTGGATGAAACAAAGAATTTTCCAAAAATGGATAATCTATGCTAGTGTTAAAATAAAAGGGCAGAAGATCATGATAATAATCTTTACCTAAAAAAATCTATACAATTAGTGGATGGTATTATCTTTTATTTTTGTGTCTAAAAACAGTTAAAAGAGTAATTTATGTTTCATAGTGTTTCGTTGAGAGTAGAGTTTTATCATTGTCACTTAGATATTTATAATATTTTTATGACATTTATTTATTAAACATATTTTAATTTCTATTTATACACTTTACCAGATTTGAAACTATTTCTTGTTGTTATTGCTTCACCTATCCAATTTTTATTATCTTATCCATCTATTGAAACCATACATTTATGAAAGGACTATTATATGTAACCAAAAAATATAATAATGTTTTATTACGATGTGTTATATAGAAGGAAATTTAAATACCTAACTAATTAAAATGGAAAGTGATATTAAAGATGAATCTGAGAATATATCATTTGAAGAATTCAGTAAAGTTAGCTTAAGACTTGGAAAGATAAAAAAGATTGATTATATACCAAAGTTGAACAAAGTTTACAAAGCAGAGGTAGATCTTGGATCGGAGAAAAGAATAGTAGTAGTAGGAGCTGCTATGTATTACAAACCTGAAGAATTAGAAGAAAAGTTAGTTATTGTATGCACAAATCTCTCATCTAGAATAATAGGAAATATAGAGTCAAAAGGAATGATATTAGCATTAGATGGAACAGAGGGAAAACCAATTTTTTTAACAATAAATAAAGAGGAAAAGGTTGAATTAGGTTCTAAAGTTCGTTAGTTTTAACAGTCTACCTTTTAAAATTTTTCTTAATTAATAATATCAACAAATATTACAATATATGTCCAATTATTTCCTTATAACAGAAAAAAACAACAATAACATACATGGAATTAAATAAGTAAACAGATTACCTACCTATAGAATCTAATAATTATTTTATCGATTTATCTTTCTATAGAAATAGACGAAATAATTCAACCGTTCTTAATAAAATTTTATATATAACGGTTTGATCTTAAAAATATTATTCAGCATTTTTCTCTAAGGAATTATTACATACTTTTATTCTGTTCCTAATATAAGGATAAGTTATTAAAAATTTCGTTTTTTTGAGAATTGACTTATCATTATATATACATTGATTTACACACATTTCTTTTATAAAAGGGATCTTTCGACTAGAAACAGAATATAGGATTCAGTAAAATAAAATTAATATACTCAAATTAGGGAATCTACTATTTCATAGCAAAAAACAAAATTATGCTAAAGAGTTCGAATTAAATTTTATAAACAGCATAATTAACCTATTCTAACCCATTAAGTTTTCTTAAGAATTTATATATTCCAGTATAATCGAGATCTGAGAATATTGATCTTGAAGCATAATTGTATAATTGAAAAACAATACCTGTAATAGGCAAGGAAAGGTCTTTTTCTTTCGCTGCTTCCATTACAAGATCTAAATCCTTTTTCATATTTTTCAAATAAAATGAAGGATAAAAATCATCTTTAATCATTTTAGGTCCTTTATTTTCACTCATACTAGTTTTAAAATTAGTGGAATTCAATATTTTTAAGTAAAG
>DASVEV010000076.1:0-5846 GCA_036380415.1 Nitrososphaeraceae archaeon | reverse complement strand
ACATACATATTTCTATGGGATTTCCACAATAATCACATGAAGTTTCATTATCACCAATAGGTTTTTTGACTGTGGTATTCATTTTTAATATAATCATATACCTTCTTATAAATAATTATTTATATGATTTAATTTCATTGTCATCAATTTATTTTGAAAAGATTTATGTTTTAATTATAATTAGTAAATATTATGTCTAATGAAGAACTGGAAACAGAATTTGAAGAAGACTTGAAAGAAAGCTACGATGAATTTGAAAGCATAGATAATTTGGATGAGGAATAATATGAAAAATTCATACAATTTATTTGATATTTAAATCTTATAGAGTAACTATTCCCTATAATTTCTAATTCTATAAATAAAACAAGCTAATTATATAAAATATGGTCTCTGAAGGTTCAGAATATGATAAAATTTACAATGCTATTTGTTCTGTTATAGCAAATCTAAAAGAAGAAGGAATAGATATAAAAACTAAATTTGAGAACGAGTCTGGATTTATTGGAATATATACATCTAATACCTCGATTTTAAAGAGGGCTAAAAATGGTTTAAACGAAATATTAGAGTTATCCTACTCTACAGCAGAGCATCATCCTTATTGGAATATAATATATAATACTTCCGAAATAGCAAAAACTACACTAGATAATTGGAATGAAAATTTTAGTCTTGACCAGATACAAGAAATGCTTTGGAGAAATGATGAAATTAAAAATACCCTCAGTAGATTAGAAAAATAGATTCATCTTTAGTTTGTTATTGGTCGCAATAATCATATAAATTTAATAGTATTAAAAAATATAAATAGTCGTTTAATGAAATGGCTTATAATTTTATTTGTAATTACTTTAGTTTTTTTGGTTATATTCAAATTTCTATATTTTGGAGAATCTATTCCAATTTTAAATTTGTCTAATAATTTCGGAGATAATTCTCAAACATCCTTTTATCTAAATGGTTCTATATTTTCTTTAATCTTCATTGGAGATGAAATTCATGTGGAGGATAATAACAATTTTGCAAATCTTTTAAATTTAGACAAAGAAAAAGAAGATGTAAATTTTGTAGATTTCTTAACAAATAGTTTAATTGATATCATCTCTAATGAAGGCGATTCAAGTTTTTCTTTAGAACAAGTACTTTCAAATTCAAATATTACTACATCTAATAATGCTGTTAATTCAAAAAAACTACTTCTTCTTAATGGCAGTTGGAATTTAGATGTAAAAAACGGGAATATCGTATCATTTGATGCTAAAATATCTACAATAAATAAAGATGGAATGTCTCCACATATGTATGAAATTCTAAATCTAGTAGTTGTAAATGGTAATACACCTATTAAATTATCTCAAAGTGATAGTACTATTATAGAAGGTAGAGCAGACATTATAACTCCTGACAATATTAAAAACATCGGTCTTTATTTAATTTTGCAAGAAAATTCAATAAGTATTATTTTAGACCCCAAAATATTAGGAAATGATTACAATGGACAACCTATTTATGGATTAACCAATTATATAAAAAATTAGAATGTTAACCAATTATTTGTCCAATATGGGTACTGTTTAACTTTACATATTAGGTCATACTAAAACTAAACCTATAATAGATGCTTTTTAATATTTTAAATAATGACAATTTCTCTTGTAGCACCAGAGGAAGAGCGTAACGGCATTAAATTTAAGAATTTACATAATGAACAATTAGTTCAAGGAACTACATTAGTAAAGCGAGGGTTCGCTCATATGCAAAAACATGGTGTTATTATGGATGTTACTACTGTAGAACAGGCACAGATCGCAGAAGATGCAGGTGCTGTAGCAGTCATGGTTTTAGATAAATTACCTTACGATGTTAGAAAGGCCGGAGGAGTGGCTAGGACTGCAAGTATTAAAGTTATTGAAGAAATAATGAATGAAATTACAATACCACTCATGGCAAAATGTAGGATCGGACATATATCAGAGGCAAAAATACTTGAAGTGATAGGTGTTGATATGATTGATGAGAGTGAAGTTCTTACACCTGCAGATGAGGAGAATCACATATGGAAATGGGACTATACTACTCCTTTTGTAAATGGTGCAAAAAACCTCGGCGAGGCACTACGACGAATAGAAGAAGGAAGTTCTATGATTAGAACTAAAGGTGAACCAGGAACTGGAAATATTGCAGAAGCTATACGACATATTAAACAAGTGAACAATGAAATTAGAAAACTCCGATCTTTTTATTTTGACAAAGATGAACAAGAGTTAATTAAATTTTCCCGTGAACTCAAAGTTTCTTATTCCTTGATTAAGGAAACTGCTAAATTATCTAGGTTACCAGTAGTAAATTTTGCTGCAGGTGGTATATCAACACCGGCAGATGCAGCATTAGTTATGAATTTAGGCTGCGATGGTGTTTTCGTTGGCTCTGGTATTTTTAAAGCTGAAGATCCAGAACAAAGAGCTAAATCCGTAGTATTAGCTACAACATATTATGATGATCCTACGATAGTTATGGAAGCTCAAAAATTAGTAGATGAGAAAAAATCATTATTAGGTCTAGATACTAAAAGTCTTGAATTACGTATGCAAGAAAGAGGTCCTATGATTTGAGTAATATTAAGATAGGAGTACTAGGAATTCAAGGAGATATAGAAGAAAATATATTATCAACAGCTGAAGCATTAAAAAATCTAAACTTACAAGGAACCGTGGAGTCGGTTCGCTATTCTGAATCCATAGCAGAATTAGATGGTTTAATATTACCAGGTGGTGAAAGTACTGTAATCGGAAATTTGCTCTCTATTCAAGGTAAAGTCTTTCAAACCATAGAGAAGAAAATCATCGAAGGTATGCCGGTATTAGGCACGTGTGCTGGTTTGATAATGTTATCAAAACGAACATATGATAAAGTTGTTGGAGAGACAAAACAAAAATTATTTGGAATGTTAGATGTTGTAATTGAAAGAAATGCATTCGGAAGACAACATGAATCTTTCGAAGTAGATCTTGAAATTCCAATTTTAGGGAAGGAACCTTTTAGAGGAATTTTCATAAGGTCGCCTATAGTAAATAATGTTGGAGATAGTGTAACTATCCTAACTAAACTCAGTGATAAAATCGTAGCTGTAAAACAAAATAATATTATTGGAACATCGTTTCATCCTGAACTTTCAGCAGATAGAAGATTACATGAATTATTTATCAAAGATATTTTAGAATTTAGCAAAAATTAAATTAAATTTGTCTAACATGCGGGGGGTGGGATTTGAACCCACGAACCTCTAAAGGACGGGATCACCCATTCTTAGATCTTAAGTCCCGCGTCTCCAAATTTTTTGTTATTTGGCCGGGCTCTACGACCCCCGCCCATTATGCAAGTCTGATAACCCTGATATTAAACTTTACAAATGTGATTTTATTACATAACTCCTTTGTCATCTTAATATAATTGCTGATTTTAATTTCACAATTTATGGAAATGGTACTGCATTAAACGGAAGTAAAAATGGCACTTCATCTTCCTCTTCCTTTTCTTCCTTTTCTTCCTTTTCTTCCTTTTCTTCCTTTACATTATCCTTACTATCTCTATTATCATCAGCATTATTATCTTCAAACAATTCATCTAGAGAAATATCTTCAAAATCCTCTTCCTTTTCTTCCTTTACATTATCCTTACTATCTCTATTGTCATCTCTCTCTTCCTTTTCTTCCTTTACATTATCCTTACTATCTCTATTGTCATCTCTCTCTTCCTTTTCTTCCTTTACATTATCCTTACTATCGTCTTCCTTTCCTAGCACAATATAATTATAAAATGAAATATCAATACTTAAAAATAGTAAAATACTTAGTAAAAATGGAAGGTATATTTCTTTTCTAAACAATTGTAGTACTATTACTCATGTTATTTTAAATTATATTAGCTTTAAGTAATGTATTACTATATAATAATACTGGTATATTTAATAGAAATAATTTCTATATGAAACTATCATTAAATTGTTTTGTATATTTATGAACAAATTTTCTTTGATGAGTATGAAAAATGTATGATAATTATTATCCTATTCTTTTCATTTTCGAGCCACATTTTGGACACATCAAATTATCATGCTTAGTTCCACATACCATGCAATAATAGTTTACCTTGTTAGAATTGAACATGGAAAAACTCTCTACTCCTCCAAATTTTCTCATTTCTCGTCTTCTTATGTAAAAGCTCAAAAATAATACTATTGGAATTATTACAATAATTGAATAGGGAAATGGGATTATAAAAGAAATTACAATACTAATTGCAAAATATATTGATATCCATTTTAATTGTTGTAAAATAAAATTTTTATTATTCATAACTATATTATATATTTCATATAAATAAATCTTGATCTACTTTTAATTATTAGCATTGTATCTTAAAAACTGTAAATGATTGAGATAACTTTAGGACATACTCCAGATGCTGATGATGCGTTTATGTTTTATGGATTAGCAAGTGAAAATGTAGGGTCTAATGAATTTCATATTACACATGTAATTGAAGATATTGAAAAGCTCAATAAACGTGCATTGAACAATGAGTTAGACATAACAGCAATATCTGTTTATGCCTATGCTTTTCTTAAGGATTATGTAATTCTTCGAAGTGGAGGGAGTTTTGGAATAAATTATGGTCCAATTATTTTAGCAAAAGAGAAATTTTTAAAAGATGATCTAAATAAAAAGATAATAGCTATACCTGGAAAGATGACTTCAGCGTATTTATTATCATCTCTTTTGTTAGGTAATTTTAAAGAAAAAGAATTACCTTTTCATATTATACCTCAAGCAATAATAGACAATCAAGTTGATGCGGGTTTAGTAATTCATGAAATTCAACTTGCTTACAAGTCATTAAATCTACATAAAATTATAGATTTAGGATCTTGGTGGCATAATCTTACTAACGGTTTGCCCGTTCCATTGGGTATCAATGTTGCAAATAATAAAACATTGACACTAGAACAGATTAGACGCTTTGATTCTTTGTTTAAAAATTCTATAATTTATGGTCTAAATAACATAGAAGAAGCGTTAGATTATGCGATGAAGTATGGAAGAAGTCAATCAAAAGATATGATATCTAAATTTGTAAAGATGTATGTGAATGAAATCACCGTTGATATGGGTGAAAAGGGAAAGACATCTATTGAACGAATCTTTCAATTGGCATCTGAACGAAATATTGTATCTCCATTTCAAATCTATTTTGCCTAATTTATAGAAATTTATCAAACCAAATTAAAATATAATTCTTATTTAATTAAAATAACAATCAGAACTATCTTGAAATCTTTCATCATAAGAATTTATTTGAGAAAATAGTATGAGCATATAGTTTTACATGTTTAAAATATAATATTATGATAAAAAGTAATAGATATTGCCGATTTTGTGATTTTTCTGATATTGTGTTGATTTGTATGACTATTCGTATTTTTCTATTATATTAAAAAATGTATCTCGTTGAGCGGGTTCTCTTTTTATTTCTTTGATCAAATTTACAAGTTCCTGTATCGATATACCACTAGCTTTTCCCGCAGCACGAAATATTTCTTCTGAAAAAGCTGTACCAACTAAATCATTACCTCCATATGTAAGTGCTACCTGAGCTATTTTTTTACCTAGAGAAACCCAATAAACTGATATGTTGTCTAAAACATCTTTTAATAATAATCTAGCAATGGCTACTATTCTTAAGTCATAAGTAGAGGGACTTTCTCTAACAATCAATTTTTTCTTCTCTAATTCAGTATTTTCTAGACTAAACTTAAGTGGTATAAATGTATTGAAGCCATGAGT
>DASVEV010000075.1:0-7691 GCA_036380415.1 Nitrososphaeraceae archaeon | reverse complement strand
CGTCTTTGATAGTATTTTCAGTTTTTGGTACAATTTTTTTGTTTAAAACTATAGGTTTATTAGTTGTAATATCCGTTCTCAATTCATAATAGTATTCTGAATCTTCATCAATAGATTTTGACCACACTTTTATAGGTTTATCTGTATCCTTTGTGGAAAATGCCGCAATCATTTTAAGTCCTACTCCAAATAATCCTCTTTGTTGTTTTTCAACATATTTACCAGATGTTAGAAAAGAACAGACTGCCACGGGTACCTTTTCAGAATTGATCCCTATCCCATTGTCTTGACAAGAGATCGTCCAGAGGTCGTTTCCGGCATCAGTTTGATATATTGATAAAGAAATATTGGGAAGAATATGATGAACCTCACAGGAATCTAGTGAATTCTCTATCAACTCTCTTATTGCCATGTATAAAATACGTTCCCCAGTAAACCCAGCTAAAGCAGAATTATCTACAAAAAATTCTGATTCAGCTTTTTTATTATATTTTACTTTAGGATTTTTGTTAAGATGATGGGGAGAAATATTATCTGTATCTTTCTTTTGATATTTCAGTTCTAATTTAGAATTTATTTTCACAGGATATGACTTTTATAAAATAACTAAATTTATCTTTTAGGATTAAAAATAATAGTCTTCGGAATATATTATATTTGTGATCCATACGGAGTAGTTGAAAGTTTAAGCTCTTTTAAAGATTCAAAATCCACTTCAATTAAAAATCTTTTTCCCTCTTTATGGATAACCAGAAAATCAGTACCTATTCCGATGATTTCTCCTCCAGCAAGTTTTTTATTGTTGTTCATTATTGTTTTCTATGATATTGAGTTAAACTCTTATTATAATTTTTTCTTATAATCATATTATCTTGATGATTAAGAAAAAATTATGTTATTATAATTTTTAATCATCTCTTGGTCTATAATTCCTTGTACTACAATTTGTCTTCCATCAGATAATTTGATATCTATTGCTATTGCACTATAAGGTATTTCAAATTTCTCTATTATATTCTCATCCTTAGTATCATATATTTTTTCGATTTTTTTATTTTCAATCTTAAACCCAATTACTTGAGCTATTTTACGATGTCCCGAACCACCTCCCCTACCTCCTGCTGATCCTTTTGATTCTTCTACTAGTAAAATAAAAACCTGGTTGGAAGATGAAATAGCCGATAAATCTAATTCATCACATATTACTAACAGTTTTCTTTGAGCGCCTAAGATGACTGATTCTAATTCATTCATACTTCATTCTAAGGATATAATCGAAGAGACATCAATTTTCTATTTAGTATCTTTTCTTGGTTCTATTATGACTTTTTGAATCTGTGCTTTTTCGAAATCTATTGGTTGATCAGAAGATTGATTTGTCGTAAGAGCTTCTATTTTATCAACTGTTTCCATTCCATCAATGACTCTTCCAAAAACGGTATATTGATTGTCCAAGAACCTTGAATCTTTCGTAATTATAAAAAATTGTGAGCCGGCACTATTAGGATCAGCGGTTCTCGCCATAGATAATATTCCCCTTTCATGAGGGATATCATTAAATTCAGCATCAAGAGTGTAACTAGGTCCTCCGGTTCCCCATCTATCTTTTTGAGTGGTATTCTTGGTAGTTGGATCACCTCCCTGTATAACAAAATCTTTTACAATTCGGTGAAAAATAGTTCCGTCATAAAAACCGGTTTTTGATAGATTTAGAAAATTGTTAACATGCTTGGGAGCGGCTTGTGGAAAAAATTCTATCGTAATGTTTCCAAGAGAGGTTTTTAAAATCGCAACATTATCAGATGGTGTCATATTGGCCTTAGTCATATTTTGAGCTCTTTCATCTGCTGTATTTGATTCTTTGTCTTTTGTTGCATTAGCCTTTGTAATGGCTTCTTGAGAGATGGGATTTGGTTTGTAATTTTTATTAACTTGATAAATGAACACTCCAAAAACAATGTCCTCATTGTCATTTTCAAAGCTAGGAGAGGCATACACCAGTTTATATGGTAGATCATTTGTTGAGTTTGCTGGATATTTTATATCTTTGAGATTTAGAGCGATTGTTCCACTGGAATATTCGGGTTGAATGTTAGTTAACATGCCATTACCAAACGATGCGTAAGAAATGGGGGTGAAAGGAATTAATTTTCCTAACAAAGTGTTGTTCCAGAAATTGGAATTAGGGGTAAATCCATCATCTTCTACATAATCTCTTTCAGTGAAACCACCAATCTTCATGAACCATTGCTTTTTACTCTCATCGCCTCCACTTCCTAAAGTGTAAAACGAATTCCCGTTGGGCCCATTATGCCTATCTGCAACAATATATACTAATATATAATCAGCCTTTAGATCATGAGCAATTTGAGTTGCTGTTTCTTGTTCACTCATTAACATTTTAGCTATAGTTTGTATCCTTGTTTGATTGATTGTTGCATTATCAGCTAAAGTGGTTTTGTTTCCTAACGTGGTTATCCAATATCCGTAATCCCACCATGACGCTATTACTGAGTCCTTGGGTGTGTTGTCAGCAATCCAATCTACCGCATCTACCCAATCCTCTACCTGCATTCTAAAACCTGTTGCTCCATTTACTATTGATGGGGGAATATCTGCAGAACTGAGCCAATTAAAATTCTTTGGATATATAAGCCCATTATAATCAATCAGAGGAATAGAAACTAAGAATACAATCATTGCCACAAAGGATATTTTGACAAGAGGTTTCACGTCTGGTAGAATCTTACCTTCTTTGATATTTTTCCTAAATTCCTTTTCCTTTATCTTATCCTGATTTTCAATCCTGTTTTGAAGAATGCTTCTTGTTAATTCATAAAGCCCAATAGAAGCAAGTATTACAATTGCTATTGAAGAATAGACCATTAGCCTTGCAAAAGTTGCACTAACATACAGACCAGTTAGTCCTATGATTAAGGCAAAAATGGTCATATCAGTTCTTTTAGAAAATGAAACCCAAACTCCAAATCCTGCAAATATCAATAATATTGAGTAATCTGTAAAATAATCGATTACTGTTGGTGTCGAATGCTCAGCAACTGATTCGACCAATGGATTATGAGAAGATAGAAAGGGATTTACTGCAACAAGATATCGAAATGATGAGGGTTGGTAAGCCCCTACAACAAATATACTAACGGTAAGTAAAATAAATATACCAAGTGCTGCAATAAGATTTCGATTAGCTTTTGCAGCAGAACTTTTTGTATTAATAATGGTACCGACAATTGCAAATATCATTCCAACAATAAGAGCTATTCCAGGAAGTCCTATGACAAATGATATACCTGGGCGAGGAAACGCGCCGGCTGTTACTAAAGTAATTAACGTGAAAGTAATAATCCCGTAAAGGAAAATCGAATCCTTTCTAAGAAAAGGTAACGCAAAAAAGAAAATTGCCAATGGAATGCTGAAATACTGAATGCCACCCCATGAGGAATTGGCAAATCCCAGAATTAGCCCTCCGCCTGCTGCTGTTAGGATAGTTCGTAGGATATTCTTGCTTTTTATGGAGGAGATAAACAAATAAACAGACAAAAGTGCTAAGAAAAGCCCTAAAGGTTCAGATTTAAACCATCCCAAATTGCCTCTCTGAATTATTGCAGGCATGAAAGCAAACAACAGACCAGCGAACATCCCTGCGGTAGTACCACTTAGGTTTCGTACAAGAGCAAAAATAACTATAGTCGTCAGTGATCCTATGATGACAGGAAACATTATAACAAAATCCAAAAGTGAACTACCAAAACCAAAAATTTTATACATGGTTGCTGCTATAAGATGAAGAGCAACTTGTGAAGTCGTGGGTACGTATCTTCCTTCAGGATACCAAGATTGGTAGTCATGCCACTTTAAATAAGCGTCAAACCCATTATCAACAATATATTTAGTGGCCCTGTAATCAAAATATGGATCGAATTCATTTAAAGCAAAACCATATTTTATTGGATAGGACCTGATAATAAATGCGGTAGAAAAGGCTATTATCAGAACCAGAATGACAAGGAGATGTTTCGCCTGAAACGGAAAAGATTTTACTCGAAATAATGTTTTATTGCCAGAGAACAATGTAATAAACTACTATTTTTTACTTCCTTTTTAAGGTAATGGCTATTTTAATTAAAAAACGAATTTAGTCCAAAATAATACCAATAACATAAAAAACCAGAATAGTCATTATCATTTAGATATTCAGACAATGATCTTTCTATTTTTACAACTACCTAAGAAAAACTGTTCATTTTCAAATAGAGGAATAGATAAAAGGTAATAATGTGGTTATTTCACCATGTATAGTAACTTGTTTTGCCTCTGATTTTACCTTATTCCATGAAATTGCTTCTTTCACTTCTGCTCCACTTAAACTCCCGTCCCAAGCATTTGCAGTCGTAATATAAACAGCATAATCTAATCCATCTCTAAATTGATTCCACCATAGAGTATGATGTTTAGATATTCCACCTCCCAACATTAAAGCACCGGTTTTTTTTGCCTCAAATATGATATCAGAAATTTTCGTTTGATCTTTTAGAATATTAAGAACCATGTCCTTGTGGTTCTGGTAAAATAGCCATATCTGGCTTCCTACTGCTCCGTCAACTATTCCAGGGACAATAACAGGTATTTTGTTTTTGTGAGCCCAATATAAGAAAGATGTTTCTCCTAATTTACTTCCTATATAATCAATGAATTCATGACTAGCGAATTGTCTGTTGTCTTTGTAAAATTCATAGATATACTCTTGTATTTTAGTTTCTATTAAAGGACCATAATTTTCTACAGGAATGAATACATTTCCTAATCTGTGAATATTTCTCTTTTTAAGATGATAATCATCCACATTAAAGTCTCCAGAGTAATATTTACCAAAAGATCTGGCTATATCATGATCTAAAGAACCGCATGTAGTTATTATACAGTCAAACATATTGTTTTTTATCATATCTTTAATAATTCCTCGTACTCCAGTAGAGATTATTGCTCCAACAAAAGATAAGAATTTAGTACAATTAGGTTCTGCTATCATATTTTTTAATATAGTAATTCCGTCAGTCAAATTTACAGATTCAAAGCCCCCTGATTTGGACATTTGATTTGTGACTTCCTTTAAATCACCTTTTTCAATACTATAATCTCTAATATCATAGTTAGCAAATTTTTTATTTTTATTATAATTCATTGAAAAGTAATAAAAATAGTATCAATATAAGAATATATTTACTTGTAATTAACTTTATATTCGCATTTTATAAAAGTCAGGTAATTGTATCATGTCATGTGAATAATAAACATACTTTCACAGGAAAAAAAATTGATCCCCCAGACATATATCCAAATATGTCTATTTCCGATCTTATTTCTTTCTATGGGTCTACTGGATTTAACGCTAGGCGATTATCAGAGGCAGCTAATATGTTTAAAAAAATGATTGACAGTGAAGCCACTATTTGTTTAACTATTTCAGGAGCTATGACTCCAATTGGCTTAGGCAAATCTATTTCAACTTTGATCGAGAAAGGCTTTATTGATTGGATTATCACAACGGGAGCTAATGCATATCACGATCTTCATTTCGCCTATGATTTACCGGTCAGGCAAGGTCATTTTGATGTGGATGATGATATATTATATTCTAAACAAATCGTTAGAATTTACGATGTATATATTAAAGAATTAGAAACACTTCAAAGACAAGACTATCTTATACAAAGCATAATAAAAAAAATGAGTAAAAGTAAAGATTATTCAGTAAAAGATATTTCAACAGCCGATCTTTCTTATAAACTTGGAGAGTCTGCATATAACCATTCTTCGTTGCCTGACAAATCTTTCCTGGTTTCTGCATTTAAACATAAATTGCCGGTATATATCCCATCCCTGACAGATTCATCAATTGGAATGAATATGATACCACTTCTTTTTGAGTCATCCTTACCTAGTCTAAATTTGCTATTAGATATTGCTGAATCAGCAGCAATATTGTGGAAAAGCAAAATTTCAGGAGGTATAGAATTAGGTGGAGGAGTACCAAAAAACTTCTTCCAACAAACGGGTCCTACCTTATATCAAATTTTAAAAATAAAAGAAGGAGGTCATGATTATGTTATTCAATTGACAGATGCAAGACCTGACACAGGTGGTTTATCTGGTGCAACGATTCAAGAAGGGAAAAGTTGGGGCAAAATAAAAACATCTCATACTGGCAATGTAATTGTGTATGGAGATTCATCTGTCTATTTTCCACTCTTATGTTCATTTGTTTTGTCAGAATGTAAACCACGAAAACCAAAGAAATTGTACCAGTTGAAAGATGAATTTGTAAAAGAAATGAAGGATAATTATTTGAAAAAAAAAATAAGAAAAAAAAAGAAAGTTAATGAACCTTGAAGCTTTAAATCGCAAACTTTAGAATTTTTTTATTTTCTACTATTTGCGTTATTATTATTTTTATTTTCTCAATATTTATACCGTGATAATTTGAATCTTTTACATTAAAAAATTTTACCATTGATCTTTCAAGTATTGAAAAACATATAGTATTTTCATTTTTTTGAGAGTGAACATAAGCAGCACAGATTAGTATTAATCCATTGAGTAATTGCTTTTCCTGACCCTTCGATTCTTTCCAAACCATTTCTAATGCTTCATGAGACCACCAATATTTCTCATCATTAAAAAGTTCTATCGCATTATTAATTGCCTCTACTTTGGTTAAATGTCTTTCCTTTACTTCAATAATTTCCTTCGTTGAAGAAATCCTTTTTAACAAATCCGATACCTTATCTATATTTTCTTTTTTTTCAAGACTGATATCCAATTCAATAAACATGGTTGCGATCCGACAATCCCTAATTATAATAAATTCTATGGAATTAGTTAGCTCCCTTGATTTTTTTAGGATCAAGTCGGCATCTGTTGGTAAAAATTGTGGATTATCTAAATACAACATATATCTATACAAATTATGCTTATTCATTTCTATAATTCCTCAATGTTTGCTAATAAATATAATAATTAAAAATATATATCAAGGCTAGATTAAACTAATTTTGGGACTCAGCTTATCAGATAAAAAGGAACTTGAATCATTATTAAAATTTCATTCTTTAAATATAAATCAGATGATAAGTTTCTCTAAACATCTTATTCCATCGCAAGGTAATATCGAAGATTTTGCATATGGATTTATTGTAGGCACAATAATAGGTAACTATTCTGAAAAATTTTTTCAGAGACACGGTAGAACTCCTGATAACGATGAATTAATGGATATATATTTTACAATGTCATTGAGATCTGCTAAAATTAGGAAGGCGATATTAAATGAATTAATTTAATATTTTGCGTATTATTATGTATAATATCAATTAGATTTTTAACTATGCTGAGCATTTTTATATTATGGGTAATAACCCTGAATTTGGATTAGCTGTAATGAATCGAGTAATAAAAAAGGCTGGTGCAGAAAGAGTAAGTGATGAAGCATCAGATACTTTAAGAACAATACTAGAGGAAATTGCAAACAATATATCTAGTAATGCTATAGATCTTGCAAATCATGCCGGCAGAAAAACAATTAAATCTGATGATATATTACTTGCCTTTAAGAATACCTATAAAAAATGAATAGATTTTAACATAGATTATTTTAATGAGTTTAAACAGTCAAA
>DASVEV010000074.1:0-3965 GCA_036380415.1 Nitrososphaeraceae archaeon | reverse complement strand
GTATTAATTTCTGTTGAATCTTTTTTAAATTCGTCATATAACTTTTCCAAAATAGTTTTTTGTAATTTAGAATCAATTTGAATTTTAGTTCTAATTTGAGAATAATTATCGGAAATTTCAAAACATTCTTTTAATATTTTTTTATTAATTGTACTGATTAGAACGCTAGCTAATATGGCATCTCTACACATATTAAAATTAGGCATGATGAATCCTGCACTACTTCCCTCCCCTCCTGCATTAGCATTCTTTTCTATCATTTTTTGAACAACATTTGCTTCACCTACCTTAGAATAAGTTAAATAACATCCATGGTTTTTAACAAAATTTTGAATAGATAAGCTTGTATCTATACTTGTTACAAATTCTTTTCCCTGGAAATTATATAGTATATTTGCTATACACAGTAAAAGCGTAATATCTGAATTTAACTTTTCACAATTATTATTAACAACAACTAAACGATCTCCATCTAGATCAAATGCAAATCCGTAATCAAGATCATTTGATTTTACAATAGATTTCAATTGTAATAAATCATCTACTGTAGGATCAGGGCCTCTAGAGAATATACCTTTATTTCCACTAACATCATAAACAACATGTCCAATATTCTTTAATATATTATTAGCATATCCACATGCAGCACCACCTCCAGCATCTATGCCAATTCGTTTGTTATTGTATGAATTCAATTCTTTTGACTTTTGAATAAATTCTAGTATATCATTTTCATAATTAGATAAGAAATTCCTAGAAACTCCATACGACATAATTGGAAACATTGTCTGAGTTGATAATAATTCATACAATTCTTTTTCAAATATTCCACGTCCATCAATTATGAATTTAAGTCCATTCCAATCAAAAGGATTATGCGATGCTGTTATAATGATAGATCCATCAAATTTTTTGGACTCTTTAAATACTATTGGAGTAGGTGCTATACTTAAATCATAAACATCAATATTCTGTTCCATTAAACTTGATTTTACAATTGTTTTTATGATGTCACCTGAAGCTCGAGTATCACAAGCAACTAGACATTTTATCTTTTTATTTTTAGATTTTTTAAGATAAGATCCAAAAAGACAAGATAATCTATAAATTTCATGAAGATCAAGATCTTTACCATACATACCTCTCGCTCCAGAAATTGATATTTTCATACAATACGAATAGTTAGATTGATTTAATTGTGTTACTAGAATCTAAATTATATATCAGTAAAAATAAATTTCTTTTGTTAATACTGCCTCTGTAGCTCAGCTCGGTAGAGCGAAGGTTTCGTAAACCTTAGGTCGTGGGTTCAAATCCCACCTGAGGCTTTGAGTGCTCAGTTCGAATCCGCTCTTTTGATGAATTCATGCTGTAACAATGGTTTTTAAAATATTAATTGTTTCCTAAAGTTTTAAGGAATAATTACTAATCAAATTTTAAGGAATAACTAATTACTCATACAATATCATATTACAATAATCTTATCATGTTTTTTTATATTTTCTGTAACAGTCTTTACAATATATAGGTCGTCTACCATCTGGTCTAAAATTAACTTGGGTATCATTTCCACATTTAGCACATTTTGCCTCAAATATAACAAATGCTTTGATTTTATTCCAATCTTTTACCATATCAAATGAATCAGAATCATTCCAATATTCATCAAATGAAATCTCATTTTGTGTTTCTTTTATTTCAGAAAATCTTCAATTTTGAAGTAAAGTAAAAGACACTACATTAAACTTGATATTTTTTCCTAAAAAGAAATCTGTCATGAGCTACTCATTGTGTCCTTCTATTGTTGCAACTACTTTCATCTCTAGATTAATTCCATCTTTTTGTAATTCTTGTTTATATGTCTTGAATTTTTGTAACAATTTTTCATTGAAAGAATTTTCGTTATCATATAATCCTGTTAGTATTTTTATATCTTTGATACCTTTTTTTATCTACCATGCTAATCTACTATTATGGCTTAATAAATTCTAAAATAATGGATTTAAAGCCCAAAATTATTTTTTGTGTAAGCAAATTATGTAAATTTATTAATTAATATTTTTTTTAATGCGAAAAAGTAAATAAATTTTGTTTATCTGTAGGTAAAAAATCGTGACAGAAACTCTCTGAAAAGTTGCTCTAAGCAATCTATTGTATATAATAGGTTATTGTGAAGTTAAATGGTTCTGGCAGTCCTTTACCAATATACTTTTTCTTCAATTTTTTTGTATTTGAATCCCAAATAATATACATAAAAATATGGATGGTTATGTATACATTTTTTTGAACATTTACTTTCTCGTATTTGATAATGGCATTTTCAGGAACCGACCCAGAAAAACAAAAATAATTAAATTAAGCAAATATTCATTTTGTTACATATAATGTTATTAATATTATAATAAAACACTACCTAATCTATTAGTGAAAGATTATTTTCTTCCAATGTATCTAAATTTCTTTCAAATTGAATATAACTAAAGAAATATTCAGTAATATTGTTTTTTTGAAATTTGAATAGTCCAAACGTTGTTGAATTTCCACAATTTAGGTATTCAATCAATTCATCTCTTGTTATTTCTATACTTTTTTCGTCACTGTTTGTTAATCGGTAAGCCCATTTATCTTCCTCAATAATTCCAAGATCTACAAATTCTTCAGTTAACATTAAGTTTATCAGCCATGGAGGAATATTACTATCATCATTTTCATAATAAAAATGCGGTCTTCGTTCTACTTTTAACTTGACATAAATATCTTGAGGAATATTTATAGATTTCAAATATATTTTAGAATCATCAACCTTTGACAATATGTTGGTTCTAAACCATTCCATAATTTTCTGATTAAATAAATCGCTATTTTGTTTTTGTGGTTGTTTTTGTGATCTACATAAGATACAATGTATATCTTCACTGGATGATTTTATTTGATCGAGACCATAAAATTCACTAGGAATATTTAAAGAGCAATTCTTGCATCTGTAGATCCTAAAAAGAACGGTGTTTTCGATACCAATATTTGATATGGAGTTATACGGTCTAAAATTATTATCTATTGGGGAACTATTCAAATTCAATATAAGATTAGCTGGGTTAAAATTCATACGGTGTATCCTACTATTCTTACTCTGGATATTATGTATAATCTGAAAATATTGCAAAAATTCTCTAATAGTGGAATAAAAATTATTTTTCCTTCTACTGGTATTTAAACCTGAACCAGATATACTAGTTGCATGATTTGAATTACTTATCCAAGAATTAAAATAGGTTGGAGGTAGTGGTTTAAACTGATTTAGGTACTTTTCTGTATATTCTGTTCTATGACGAAGGTATTCAGAATTAGTATCTTGATAGCTATCTGATAGCAGATTAGAAGGTATTTCTGATCTAGGATGTTTTCTATCAATGTGCTTGTTTACATTATATCTTTCTTTTAGAAGTAAGTTTACAATAAGGACATGGATACCTACCACCAGTGGAATTAGTATCTTGATAGCTATCTGATAGCAGATTAGAAGGTATTTCTGATCTAGGATGTTTTCTATTAATGTGCTTGTTTACATTATATCTTCTTTTAGAAGTAAGTTTACAATAAGGACATTCATACAAGGATATACTTTTACATGCTTGCATTCATTTATAAATTTGCTGCAGGAGCTGCAGTAACTGCAGGAACTGCAGTAACAACAACTGATGCAGTTATACCACAGTGAATCGGACGAATAGTGACAATTTCATATTATTTTTAGGATGAGAAAAGATATATCTTATAAGTAATAATTGCTAACATACAATTTTTATGTAAATTATTAATCACAGTTGAAATTAAAATACTTAAAAGCAGTAAAAGTTACATCTATAGATTTCCATAATTCTAATATACAGATATGATTTAAAGGAAATAGTTTAGTATATCTGACTGATTTAACGAACAAACAATATTATATTTAAATAGTATCG
>DASVEV010000073.1:0-2857 GCA_036380415.1 Nitrososphaeraceae archaeon | reverse complement strand
AATTCTATACGGATAAGATGCAAAGAGAAATATACAAACATACTCACTAATACGTTACTAAAAATTTAAACTAATAATAAGAATATGTAGAGGGACCATAATTTAGATCAAATTTGTTTCACATTCCACTGGCCCCATTCTATAAGTTGGTTCATATACTTTTAGTTCGATATTATGGATTGAGAATACATAAGGAGAAAAGAAGGATAAATGCCGGTAAAATTATCTACAACAAGAGGAAAGATTCACAACAAACATAATTCAAAGAATATAGAGATAATAAATGACTTTCTTGTATATATGAGAAGTAATGGTTCCTCTGAACATCATCAAAATAATAATTTAAAGAAAATTTGAAAATATAACGTCAATAGCTGTTTATCTAGAAAATATTAAGACTATTGAAATCAAAATAAAAACAGAATGAGAGTAATTGCTACGATTTCTTTGAAAGATAGTCTCTTGTCAAGAATAATAATAAAGGGCCAATGATATACCATCATTGCTTTTCATATCAAATTAAATATAGCCTAATGTTTCTAGATAATAACCTAGAAGAATATTTACACAATAATAGTTTATGTTTATCCTTATTTTTTGTTCTCTAAAAAGAAGCACTGAAACCACCCACTAGCAACTTTTGCAACCTCTTCTAACGTGCCTGGCTCTTCAAATAGATGGGTAGCTTTGGGAATAATTACAATTTTTTTCTTTTTTTCTATCCTAATAAGTTGCTTCAATGCCCTTTCATTTAGCTCTATTACTTGCGTATCCTTTTCGCCTACAATCAAAAGTGTTGGAGATTCGATGCGATTCAGAATGTCTGAACCGGCCAAATCAGGTCTACCACCACGTGATACAATAGCATAGACTAAACTAGCCCTTTCCGCTGCTGCGACTAAAGCAGCTGCCGCTCCTGTACTAGCACCAAAATATCCAATCTTTAGATTTCTAAATTCACCATATTGTGATATCCAATCAGTTGCAGTAAGAAGCCGTTTAGCAAGTAATTTAATGTTGAATCTATGCTCTAGAGTAATATCATCTACTTCTTCCTCTTTAGAGGTAAGAAGGTCAATTAGCAAAGTAGCAATACCAGCATCGTTTAATACTTTAGCAACATATTTATTTCGTGGGCTATGGCGACTGCTTCCACTTCCATGAGCAAATATGGTAATTCCTTTAACATCCATATCAATAGTTTTAGGTACAGTTAGATTACCCTCAATGACATTCTGCTCATCATCTGTTATTCTTATAATTTCTTGATGATGTAGCTGCGTATGTTCATATGTCAATTCCTTAACATTATATTACTATTAGTTGATTTATTTACTTTTAGATCTATATTCTTTTTGTTATCCATATACTCATAAATAATCGAAATAATAAAATTAAAAATCTGAATTAAACAGATCAGACTAGAAGTAAGCCTACTATAAAATTTCTAATTTTTTGGATACCCAAATAAGTACACAATAATGATTATTTGTTTTGCATTCCTAATTAAAGTGTCCTATTGAAACAGAATTAGAGTATTAAGGGTATAACATATCTTATAACAAATTTATTCTGTTATGCTTAATTCAAGAAATCATCTTAATTTTTTCCTAACATTTCTATTACTTTTTGAGCTGCAACAAATGACGATGCAGGATTCTGACCTGTAATCAACTTTCCATCAGTTACAACAAAGGGTTTAAAATTTTCAGCTTTTTCAAATTTCCCACCTAATTCTTTCATGCGATCTTCTAACAAAAATGGAACTACTTTCTCTAAATGTACAGCACTTTCTTCACTGTCTGTAAATCCTGTTACTTTTTTGTCCTTCAATATTGAGTTTCCATCTTTATCTGTAGCCTGTAATAATCCTGCAGGTGCATGACATACGGCACTAACAAATTTTCCACCAAAATAAAAATCTTCTACTAATTTTTTTAAATTATTATCTGTTGCTAAATCCCACATAGGTCCATGACCTCCTGGAATAAATAATGTATCATAATCTGTAGCTAAAACTTTACTTAATACCAATGTATTTGCTAACTTTTCTTGAGTGGATTTATCTTTTTGAAAACGTTGTGTAGCGTCAGTCTGCCATTCTTCCATATTGCTTTTTGGATCAATTGGAGGTTGTCCTCCCTTTGGAGAAGAAATTGTTACATCATATCCATTATCAATAAATTCATAGTAGGGAGCAGCAAATTCTTCTAACCAAAATCCTGTTTTTTTTCCGGTATTTCCTAACTGATCATGAGAAGTCAAAACAAAGAGTACTTTTTTCTTCATATAATAATTATTTTCTTTCTATTATATATTAAAGATGTAATAAAATTCATTTTTTGTATTATTTATCGGTTATTGATTGTATAAAATTTAAATTCAGAACAATCAAATTTCTTATTGTATTAACTTTGATATACCATAAATTCAGAAGGCTATAAAATCGCATTATCTCTCTTTTTAGATATAGAATGTAGTCTTTTGATATAGAATGTAGTCTTTTCAGTTATGATGGTATGAATAATAAGATCGTTGATATTTCATTCCATTATACAATTATGCCATAATAAATAGTATATTAATTATAGTCATATAACAATTCTATTAATACTTTTTTAAGAATTTTTTAATTTAATATTGGAACTAACACAGTTGTTTAAAGTTGAAGATATATAAAAAAAAGTATTATCTAAGATTAGAAATCTAAATATTCTCCAGCCTCAACTAGCTAGTTGGAGGTTGTTATTGTTGATCTGTTGTTTTAGTCATAATCTGAGTTCTAATCGAGGCTAAGGATTGATCAATTTGATATACTGCTAGCTTGTCTCTTCCAAGTATATCGAACTTTTGAAGT
>DASVEV010000072.1:0-2060 GCA_036380415.1 Nitrososphaeraceae archaeon | reverse complement strand
GTATTAGAAATGGTATGTTCACCATCAACTACAATAACACCAAAGAAAAGGTTGTCAGATAATTTGTTATTTTCAATTTTACAACATCCGCTATTTCCTGCTACAGCAATGCCTACATCATTATTTGTTACCTTATTACCAGCGATTATTGAATCTTGATTGACATCTAATAGAAATATACCAGAGTGTGGAACTTGAGGAGATAAGTCAGGAATGCATTCAGGAGTTTTACAAATATTTCCACTAATCTTGTTATCAACAATTACTACTTTAGGACCAATACCACCAAAAATCCCAATTTGATCTTCACCTTCAAGTGCATCAGCAGCAATTACTTGACTTTTTGAAACTACCAATGTTGTATTTTCTCCACCTGTTTGTATCCCAACAACTCTGTAATCAGTAATATCAGTATTAGTAATAACTGCATGACCTACATTTGGACCTATGGGAATAAATTCTGACAAACCTACTTGAATACCCTCACGAAGACAACCAATAATAGCCGAAGAATCTATTTCAAGAGTTGCATCTTCTTGTATACTAACACCTGCTAATCCTTCACAAATATTTCCACTTGGACCAGCAATGGTAAATCCTTTCATGGTAACGATTGCTTCATTAAAAATATCAACTATATTTGCTCTGCCAGGAAAAGGTATTACTGGACTTGGATTTAATACATCTGGTGCTTGGATTATTGTAGATTTTGCACCTGAACCTATGATTGTTAAACTCTTACTAATTATAATTTGTTCAGTGTAAATACCAGGTAATACTTTTATTGTGTCACCAGGATTTGAAGCATTTATTGCAGCTTGGATAGAAGGAAAATCAGTTGGAACAGTTATATCTGGTTTACAGAATTCTACAGAACTTGTTAACAATCCTTCAAATGGACCATCTTTACAGACATATTTTTTGTTGTTGTTGTCAAAATCTTTTGGTGGATAATAGTTATTGTTGTTGTAATAGTTGTTGTCGTTATTATCATCTCTATATCCTGAAGAAGAAGAATCTTTATACTGTCTATCGTCATTGTAATAATCTTGTGCTGCAGCTCCTTGAAGTATCATCATATTTCCACTTCCAAAAATAAGACTGCTAACTAAGAAAAATCCTATAATAGACGACTTATGCATATTGTTAACTAACTTTCTAATTATATTTAGAATTGGTAGAATCATTAAGTAACATATACTATATAATTTACTTAGAGAATGATTATTGTATAATTCAATAGCTATTTTTTATTTATAACATCAATACTGAAAAATGTTGTACTTTTAATCTAATTTTATAATATATAATAATAACAATATGAGTAATCTCATTTCTATTTCTTAGAGAATTTCAAGAGAGAACGGATAATAGCAATCTATAATAAATAAATTCCAAATGTTATTGTGGAGTTAAATCCGCTCACAGATATATTATCTGGAGAATGTCCATGCAAGGTAAATAATACCCATTCTCATAGGTAGTTATATCAATTATCTAGTAACCATATCGTATTCCAAATACAATTTACAAATTAAGTTTAACGAATAAATAATATTATGATTGAGCATTTATTGGTAGAGACTTAATTTTAAAATAAATTCACTGGAACTACTATAAAAATTATAAGCGTATACTTTAATATAATGAAAAATATTAAATTAAATCATTCGTATTGATTGTATTACTTTGTTGTAATAATTCTCCCATTTCATTATGAATTTTAAGTAAGTTTAATCCTTTTTCTGTAGTCTTGAATGTTTTAGTTCCATCAAGATATTCTATGAGATTGCTTTCTATTAAAATAGAAAGGTATTCCTTTAATTGATTAAAACTTAGAAAAGCTATGTACATAATTTTTGTCTTGGTAGCTCCTCCATTTGCAGCGTCAAGAATACTTCCCACTATTTCTGTCCTACTTCTATTTCCCATAGTATTAGATAATTGATTTACTATTTTAATATAACCTCATAGGAAAAGGTAAGTTAATTATAGTAAAACATTCAACATATTATTCGTAAATAAAAAATATAAGAAATGTTCATGTCTTAACTCAAAAT
>DASVEV010000071.1:0-3756 GCA_036380415.1 Nitrososphaeraceae archaeon | reverse complement strand
ATTCAACTAATCACATATTTGTGTAATAACAAATTAAATTAGTGCTGAACTATACTTGTGTTTGTCATTTCAATATTCAAACAGTCAACCGTGTAATAACGATCCTATACTCATTCAAATAATGATTGCAAGATATTCATCGTTATATGGATATATAAACTTTACAACATTTAGCATAATTTATTGAAATTTCTATAACAATATACTCTGTTTCTAATACTATAATTTTACCTTAACTCTATGACTACTGGTGTTGAACGCCGAGAGTGGACTCGAACCCTCGTCCATCAAAGTTGGTTCCACTACTAGGTATTAAAATATTTAGTAATTGTTTTAATTAATTAACATAATAAAACACCAGAACTGTGTGAGTGAGATTAAAAAGTCTAAATATGACAACTCTACAATTGTTTATCAAATAGTTATTGGACGGAAAGATTTATAAAAATATGAATTTACTATTATTAATAATTTGAGATTAAAATTTGGATTAAGTATAAACTTAAAATTAAATGGAAACTTAATATTATATTATAGAAAAATATAGTAATTTCACAGGAACTTAAAGGATTAAACAATTGTATATTTCATATAAAATTTAGTATAAATTACTGGTCCATCTAGATTTGAATTAACACAATTTCAATGTTCAATTGCTAATCATCATAGTCTAAAGATATTAGATTAATGATTAATTTATGTAAAAAAAATAGGCCTCTAAGGAGTAAACCACAACAATAGAGGACCAGGGTCAAACCAAGTTTTTATCTTAGATGTATAGTCATTTGTTAATGATCTATTTAATAATTCGAGATAATTTATTTGTAAAAGAAGCCATAGCCTGCAGAAGTCCATGGCAGATATATACAGACTATGGCTTTTTTTGAAATAGGCTTCCTTGACGTGTTGTTGTGATGATTAGATTAGTATTTAATAGATGAGTCAGATATTTAAAAATCGGTGAACCTAGTTAATCAAAATTATCAAATTGGTTAATTCGTCGCCTGTCTTATAATATGCATCCAAGTATTCTTTCTCAATATTCTAAAATCTCCATAAATTTGAAATTCTGATTGTTATGTGTTTTGAAGTATAATTCTACCATGATGTAGTATTTATAGAAAATCATTATAAAAACTTGATAAAGAATAAAATGATGTATTTTAAATAATTATTTCCATTCCCAAATGATACCAGATTTCTTTCCATCTAACCAAGATTTGTATTCATATAATCCTATTAAATTATTAAGGAATGCAAGTTTTCCATCCGATTCAGTTTGAAAAATCTCAATACCTCTATATGTCTCAGTTCCATTTATATCAGTCATTCCTAGATCCTTTCCAGTATACGTTGCAATTTCACCATCAACAGTCGTTATAATACCATGACCTTTACTAGAAGATATGTTACCATCAGGTTGATGTGTTGTCACAAACGTTGATTTATCGGTAACATTTCCTACATCTTTTAAGATTCCAGTTGCAATATAAGAGTCTTGAGTTTTAATGCTCTCTTTAACGTCCAGAACTATTGAATCGCTTTCCTGACGACTTGTTTCCTTGTAAATAGGCTCTCCAAATATTTGGGTTAAATTAGTAGATATATTTGAATATTCATCATAAACTTTTCCTTGTGCACTCACAATTGACAATCCATTTGATAAAAATATGGAAAACACAAATAAGACAATGCCAAAAACTAATTTTTCATAACTTTGTATTAATATTTGGTAGAACTAGTTTATATCATTAATTATTGTATTTACACAGATTGATAAAAAATTCATTACGTTATCATACGGACGAAGTTCTTTTTCATTTATTTTCTCATCATCCTCCATATTACGAAAGTAGTGTAAAAATATTGTTAAAAGATGTAAGGGTACGAATCTAGAATATACGTTAAATCCTAGACAAAAAATTAATTTTAATAAAGTTGGGAATCAAGTAATACTATTAGAAGAAAAATGATCCTTATTTGACTTTTCTATATATTCAGCACTTGGAAAGATAAGGTGCAAATTTAGTACCAAAAATTGAGAACATAACCAAACTATAAGAGAAAAAGACAAAATGAAAGAAGATTCATTGCAAATTTATCTGATAAATTAATTATGTTATCTGAAAGGTTAGATACGGTAGAAGGAAAAATCGATATAAATAAAAAAAATTATATCAAGTTGGTCTCATGTTCTTTGTACTGTTTTGCTTCTTCTTTTGTCACTCTTAAATAGACTATACCATCCTCAAATCGGTCTACCAAATTCTTTGGAATATAGTATTTGTCTCTGTCTAAAATACCCTTTTGTGTTACTATGTATTCTACGCCAACTTCTTGTACTTCACCAAAGTCTGCATCATCACCTAATCCTCTTGCTTCTTTTTTAATAATATCTTCTGGATTGTAGATAGTAGAATCACGTGGCATATAATAACTTGATATACATTTTATATAACTAATTTAGTTCAAATATATCTGTAATATATCATCTCTAATGGTTTGATACAATTTAATTATTTAGTTAAAGCCATAATAGATCACTACTATCATAAGTAGGAGCAAATAATAGCAGTAGGTGAGGCTATGGCAGACTTGAGGTCTTTCCTTAACAGGTCACTGGAAATTATGTTTCTATATAATATTTGATAATTTTAGACAATTTTGTTTATTTTGTAGATAGCAAAAACCTTAGAATTATAGTAGTAGCATAGGCATACACAAACTACTATACACTAAGATTATGAAATGGTAGAACACCCTTATGGATGAAATATTTGATGGATATAATATTTGATAATTGATACAATTTTATTTTGCTAGAATTTGTCATAGCCTAAATAGGCTCCAAGTCAGATTATAGATATATTCAGACTATGATGACGACAACAACTATCACGACAACAACAAAATAACCATACCATATTTAGTGGGAAAGGAACAATTAGTAGATCCAAATAAAATCGATAGTCACTTTGCACTAGTCAAATTGTGCTCTTCCTTTAGAAGAAAGCGAATATAATAAACATTAATCATGAAAATACAGAATTTGAAGGTGGATATTATATGATGCTTTATATGTTATGCATTTATCTCTTGTTTTATTTAGTTTGTCTATTTCTATTAAATCTAAATGCGGATTGTCTCCATTTAATATAACGTAATGCATTCATCTTAGTTGAAGCAGACTTGTCTGCTATAGTAGAAGACGCCGCTGAATGAGGAATAATGGCTATTTTTTCAAGTGAAGGAATTTTCGCACGAATTGCCATTTCCATTCCTAGTGATAACATTTCTATATCTGACAGTGATTCCTTACCACTTAACTCTATATGGATCTCTGCCTGATCGACCATCCCTGAAGACCTCAGCAATACCTTTTTAACCCCAACAGCTTCTTTACTAAACTCTTCAGAAATTATCTTCTTTATCATATCTGTTAAATCAGGATTTTGCCATGAATCTACAAGTATAAGAGATGATCTCTTTAATGATATATAGGAAACAGAGAATATGTATCCCGCAATTATCATTCCACCTATTGCATCCATTTGTAGAAATCCAAATTGAGTTGCTATCAGTATACTAAAGAAACCTATTACTGATGCTGACCCGTCCTTTATTGAATTTCTGGCATCTGTTTTAAGTGAAAGAAGATTGTATTTATTGGCAATCTTTCGCATTTGAAATGCTCTGTGTAATGATAATGCACTAGCACCAGCCAACACAATCATTACTAAGATTGGTTCTTTTATC
>DASVEV010000070.1:0-11519 GCA_036380415.1 Nitrososphaeraceae archaeon | reverse complement strand
GCGCTAGGAATATGTTCAGATAAAAAATTAAGTCGTTCTCTAGAATCAACTAATACCTTATCAGGATTATTTTGTATAGATTCAACATATGTAGCATCTGCATAAATAGATTGATTTAATTTAAGAGAATGGGTTGTTTCTGGGAACTTATTAATGCGATTTTCAATTTCCAAACCAAGATTTTTCCAATTTGTATAGGTCATTTCCAGAAGTGAAGTGTTATCATGACCAACATATTGAAATGTCCAAGCAACTCGTGCTGCCAAAGCTCCAAAAGTATCATCATATACCACTACAGGCATTTCATCATAGATACCAAGATTTTCTAACAATTTGACAATCTGTTCAGGTGAGTCATTTGAAAGTAAGTTTGCTAGAGGTAATGATACTGCAGTAGGTATATGTCCTTTTTTATAATCTTCTATTCTACGAACGTCAACAACTCGTACTGCTTTTTTTCGAATCAATGTACGTAACGTTTCTACATCACATACAATAGGAAGCTTGTAGATAGTTCCTTTCACTTTAAATTGTGTTTTTGTATCGTTAATTTCCTTCTTTTGGTTTTGCTGCTTTAAAATCGAGCTTTTTACATTTACATTTTTAGACTTTGATTGAATATCATACTTAAGTTCTCCCTGAACTTTATTATTCTTTAAATTAATCAAGCTGCACATTCGCCTCTAGCAGTCTTTGCGACAAATTTAATATCATTACCATAATCTTGATAGAATTCTTGACCTTCTTCAAATGAAGGAAGTTGAGTCACTGGTATAAGAAGAGTTTTTATATCATCTATATTCTTTATGTTACCACTTCCATTACTATTTATAATGCGGTCTATCCACATGTCTAATGTTTCTGAAGAAGATTTTTCATTTTTGTATAGTTCTACTATTTTTTGAATTACATCTATTACCCTTTTTGCTGGAACACGCATAATAGCCTTACCTAGTTTTCCATCTTCATAACCATTACCCCCAAATAACATAGTATACACAGGAGCCATAGAATTTTCTATTCTTGCAGCACCACCAAAAAAGCCAATAGTTGCAATTTCGTGTTGTCCACAAGAATTAGGACAACCACTTATTTTAATAGTTGAATTACTAAGATCGTTATCAACATCAAAACCTAATTCCAACAATGTCCTTTGAACCTCTTTAGCTAATCTATGTGAATTAGTTATAGCCAGATTACAAGAAGTAGTACCTGAACAGCCTACTGCGGAAGTGATTGTAAGGGCACCAGGATTAGCTAATCCAATAGCCATAAGTTTTTTATAGATTGCTGGCAAATCATTGTTGTAAATATATCTAATTGCAAAATTTTGTTGTGGGGTGTTTCTTGCAATAGACTCGGATGAGAATTTACGTATTAGCGATGCTAGAGATCTTAGTTGATTAGCTGTTATATCGCCTGCACCAAGTGTGATAAATATTGTAAAATAGCCTTCTTGTTTTTGTGGAACTACATTCGTATGCAACCATCGATCATAACTATTACTACTAGTAGAAATATTTGTTTCTACAATAGGGAGTTTATTGAACTTTGTTGACTTCTTTATTGGAACATATGAATCAATGTGAACTTGATAAAGGTTCTTAGTAAATTCAGAAACAGTCATTTCTACAATAGTACGTTCCTTCAATACCATTTTTTGAAATTTCTCCCAACCAGTTTCATTTACTAAATAGCGCATTCTATTTCTGGCCATATTATCTCTATTTCCTAGTCTATCAAATAGTCTAATAGTTGCCATACAAGTTGATAAAAGTTGTTCTTCAGGAGTGAAATCTTCTAAAAGATGACCTATAAACGAGGCAGCACCCAATCCGCCTCCAAGATAAATTCTAAATCCCTTTTTTCCATCTCTTAAATCAGGTACTAAACCAATGTCAGCTATCCTTACCAGACCGTGTTTATTACAGCATCCAAAATTAATTTTGAATTTTCTTGGTAAATTCTGAGACATTGGATTGCGTAATAGGAACTTTGCAATTGCTGTTGAATAAGGAGTAGCATCAAAAACTTCGTTAGGACAAACACCTGCGAAGTGGCTACACATTACATTTCTTACAGTATTACCACAAGCCTCTCTAGTTGTTAAACCTACCTCTACTAATCCTCTCATAACTTCGCTGACATCTTCTAACTGTACCCAGTGTAATTGGATATTTTGTCTAGTTGAAACATGAGCTGATCCAATAGAAAATGCCTCAGATAAATTAGCTATTTTTTCTAGTTGCTCTGGAGTGATTTCGCCACTAGGAACTTTAATCCTTATCATACTATAATCAGGTCTTAATCTTGATCCATATGCTCCATGCTGAAGCCTAAATCTTCGAAAATCATCATCAGATAACTTTCCTTGGCGATAGAGTTTAACTTTATTAGCAAAATTATCAGTTTCTTTTTCTAACCCCCATTTTTCTTTAGGTTTTACAAAAGAACCTTTTTCATGGTTAATTTTAGTTAATTCTTCATTCTTTTTCAATATACTAATTGGTTATACAAAACCTTATATTTTTTATGGAATCACAACTAAAAAAATTAACTGATTTCATAGTAGATGGCAAGTTATTGTATGAATATTATAGTTTATTAAACGGCTATTGACGATGAGTAAAATTATAATTCCTCCTTTCAGAAATAATTTTTTTCTACTAGTTTTTCTCTAAGTGAAGGAATAATTTTCATCTTGGCTGATTCAAAATTTAACTTAAGTTGTTTTCCTTGGAATATTCTATCTAAAACAATAGCTAGGGAAGAAATTTCAGAATGTGGTTGATTACCTATAGCAATATTATAATCAGAAAGTTTGTATATTTCCTTTGGAACTTTTTCAGCTCCAACTATTATTAAAATATCATTACTACTATTTTTAATTTTACCAATGATATCATCTACATTTAATCCATACATTGTAAGATGAATAACTATACCACCATTTTTCTTCCAATTTAATATTACATTTCGCCAACCTTTGACTATTTCAATTTTAAAATTTGATGCATGACCCCACCTATTATTTACATCATCGATTGTAGATTTTATATCATCATTAACATCAGTCATGTATAGAATATTACAACCAAAAGATCTAGAAACTAAGGCTACATGAGTAGTTGTACGATCATCTCTGACTAATCTATGACCTATTCGAAGCACTGCTATATTCATTTTTATAAATCTCCACTATTTTGTATTTCTAAATTGTTTCCATAAACGAGCATATCTATTAGATCCAATATTTTATTTACATTATAGCCAGTTTTTGCAGATATAGGTAAAACGATATTATTTGGATATTTTAAATCTAACATCTTAGCTTTCTCATAAGCATTATTTAGGGTAGTTAAATCAACTTTATTTAGTAAATACAATATTTTTGTTGATGGAATTTGTAATTCATTTATTATATGAAGACAGCTATTCAAGTTTATTCTTATATTTTTGATAGTTTGACTAACATCTATAACCAACAAAATCAATTTAGAAAAAACAAGTTCATGTAGAGTTGATTTAAAAGCATCGATCATATAAGCTGGTAACTTGTTTACAAATCCTACAGTGTCAGATAATAATAACTTTTGATTGGAATTTTTATATAAAGATCTAGTAAACGTAGATAGAGTAGTAAACATTTCTTTGCCTACTTCTTTTGATTCTCCCGTTAAAGAATTAAACAGTGTAGTTTTACCTGATGACGTATAACCAACCAATGAAATTGTTGAAATACCCATTCTGTTACGTTGATTTCTATATAGTGTTCTTCTTTTTTCCTCTTTCTCTAGTTTTTTCTTTAAAACGCTCATTTGTGATTTAAGATCCAATGAATAAACATCAGCATCGTATTTCCCAAGACCAAAAAATCCTGGTTGTTCACCCATTTTTGCAAGTTTTACCTTTTCTTTTATTCTAACCATTTCATATCTTAATTGAGCCAATTTAATTTGGATACGTGATTCTGATGTACTGGCCCGACGTTCGAATATTTCTAATATTAATCGTTCTCTATCGATAATATCTCTTTTACATAAAATTGCTAAATTATATTGTTGTGTAGGTTTTAATACCTCATCAAAAAGAATTATGTCAATATTCAGATCATTTACCAGATCCTTAATTTCATAGGCTTTTCCTTTACCAATTCCATATTTTGATTGTGTAATATGTTTCTGTTTGACTATTTTTTTAACTACATAACCTGCGGTCTCAGCCAAAGATAAGGCTTCATTAACAGATTCTTCAATAGGATATGTTATTAGAAGAGCATTTTTAAAATTCATTTACTAAAATCATCTTCATTTTCATTATTTTCAACAAGATTTTCATATAATTGAATTCCCAGACAACGTTCTAGTTTTTTAGACAATATTTCATTTGGTTTAATTCCGCCTGTTTCAATTTTTTTGTATAAAGTAATTTTTTCGCTTAATTGATTAGCTACATTTTCTTGAGTTATTCCTTTTTTCATTCTAGCTTCTCTTATGATCTTCCCAAAATCTGGTCTTAATATTTTTTCATCAGTAATTGGAATTGCCTTTGGATGATAAACTTTAATTGGTTTTTTTTGGGACATGGGAATGGATGCATTTTTTGGAGGAAATGTTTTTTTTGAAGGCTGATTAGGTTCATATGGTTTTCCACGTTTTGAACACGATAAACATACGTTGAAAATACTACCATCAATAATTACATTTTTTGGACTTTGAATGGAATTTCCACATAATTCACAGAATGAGACCATAATATAACAATATCTAAACAAGAAATAAAGTCTTTCTTTTTTAACACGTGGTGTTTACGGTTATATAAGTTTTCTAAAGTATTTTGTTTATAATATCTCTAACGCTGAATTAATGTTCCAAAGTAAAAAATAAGAGCAGTATTCCTGTGTGTAATTATATTTATCATATTTTTAGAATTAGTTAGAAAAGGCATTTTGTTATTTAAAATTTAATTTTCTAGTATATAGAGTAATACAATAAAGAAATACAAATATTTTCATATAAGAAACATTTTCTTAGATATCTGGAATATTGAAACCTTTACCTTTAAACCCCCGAAATAAACTGATTAATCATATATCTGTCCTTTTTGATACAAATGTAAGTGAAGAGTTCCCAGAAATACAATGTGAATTTTCAAAGAGAACGGGCAGAATTAAAAATTTTTCTATAGAATCCGATTTATTTGCTACTTTACGTAAAGATGGAGGACTTGCTTTAACTATATTTGGAGCAAAAATGATGGTAAAATATACACAATTCGTAGAGAATTGTATCATTGCAGAAGATGACGTAATACCATTCATTAGTGAAGGAAGATCATTATTTTGTAAACATGTAAAGTGGTGTGGAAAAAATGTTAATAGTGGATCAGACGTTGTAGTCATTGATAGTAGATATGAAGTGTTAGCCGTAGGAAAAGCGGTTTGTGGAAACAAGATAATGAAAAAATTTGATTACGGTGTAGCAGTAAAAATTAGAGAAGGAATAAAAAGTAGAAACAATCAATGATCTTAGGTAATAGATAATGATGCGTGGGGGAAATAGAGAAATGAGAAGAATGCTTGGAAAAATGGGTCTAGATATGAATGAGATGGAAGGAATTGAGGAGGTAATAATAAAAACTGAGACTAAAGAAATGTATCTAATAAAACCGCAAGTCGTTGAAATGAAAGGAAAAGATAATACAATTTTTCAAATTATTGCTACAGACATAGAAGAAAAACAAAGAGAGACTCCATCGTTAAAAGAAGAGGACATAATCTTAGTAATGCAACAAGCTAATGTATCAAAAGAAAAAGCTATTCAAGCCTTGACTGATTCTAAAGGTGACATAGCACAAGCTATCTTAACTCTAACTACATGATTATAAATAATTATATTTTATTTTATTCATTAATTATATCAAAGAATTATTTGAATTTGCAATATTATACCATTTTATAGTTATTATTTTTATACCATTTGTTTGACATATTCTTGATAAACAAGTAATGCTGCAACCGTTTTACAATCTATAATTTCACCATTGATGCACTTTTTTAATGCAGTTTTTAGGCTTAGTTTTTTTAATTTTATATTTTCATCAGCATCCCTACCTTGTTTATCGCTCATTTTTTTTAAATTTGTTACTAAAAAAATGTACATTAGTTCCGTATCGTAGCTTGGTGCTAAATACCATTTAGTCAAAAAAGATAATGTACCTGCGTAACCTGTCTCTTCATACAATTCTCTTCTAGCAGCTTGCTCTTTGGTTTCTCCGTCTTCTATTTTTCCAGCAGGTATTTCTAATAGAGTCCTTTTTGCTGGATGTCTATACTGAGTGATTAGAAGAATATTTGAATAATCGATTATAGGAACAAGTCCTACTGATGGAGAATGTTCAACAATCTCTTTCTGAATTTTTTTGTCTTGTAAAATAAATTCATCTTTTCTAATTGATATCCTTCCTGCATAGACTCTCTTACTATGTAATAATTTAACTTTATTCATTTGATTCAACTATAAATTGAGAATATTTTTTATCCAAAGTAAAATATACTTTCCTACATTATCAGAGTTTTATCTTACTATATTCAATAAATAAATATTAAGTTAGTTTTATATGATATTTGTTTAATTCTAATATAGATGAACTATATTGACGGTGATGGCAATATCCTTATTCCTAAATCCGTCAGGCCTATAATTGATTATACTGAAACAAATCTAGGAAGTAAAAAAGGAGCGAAAAAACAATTTAGATATGAGAATTTGCATATCAGAGAATATGAGAATTATTATAGCGTACATATGGATAGAGTCGATCCAAGAATCGATCCCCTTGGACATCTCTTAAAAGATGCTCCAGAATACATTACATGCTGGATTATAGCTAGTACTATTGGTCTAAAAGTAGGTACAACATTTTATAAAAAAAGAAAAGAAAAAGATAATGGTAGTCAATTAAAAGCATTGCCATTAGGAATTATTACAGGTATTTTTGCCGGAACTACAACATATATGACTACATATCATTTCCATAATTTTATTAGAAAAGCAAAATTAAGAAAATAGAAATTTTGATTATTGTTTAAATATTCTTTCCGAAATGACAAACAAGAATACCTCAAAAATTAAATTAATAAAAATCATAATAAAGCTACTACCAATAATAATCAATTTTAAGAGAGACAGAAAAGAATGGGTAAAACGTGAAGGAAAAAATATTGATGAAAATAAATACAGAAAACATGCACAACAGGCCTTAAAAATTTTTATTCAACTGGGACCATCTTATATAAAATTAGGTCAATGGTTATCTTCTCGTTCTGATATATTACCGCAACCATATTTAGAAGTATTTGCTACTTTACAAGACGATGTTCCAGTAGAACCTTTTGAAAAAGTACAAAAAATAATCGAGGAGGAGCTAGGAAATTTAGAAGAAAAGTTTGATTATTTTGATAAAGAGGCTTTTTCTGGCGCTAGTTTAGGACAAGTATATCATGCAAGATATAATGGAAAAGAGGTAGTAGTAAAGATCTCCAGACCAGGAATTGAAAGAATTGTAGAAAAAGATATTTCAATAATAAAAAAATTGATTCCCTTATCTACTAGATTTATTGATCCTAATTTAAGATTTTCAGTTGAAGGAATGTTTTCTCAATTTACTGAAACTATTTATGAAGAAATGGATTACATAAAAGAAGCAGAGAATCTATTAGCAATTAAAAAAAATCTAGCTAATGAGAAAAAAATTATAATCCCTAATGTAATACTTGATAGAACTTCTAAACATATTATAACTACAGAATATGAACCAGGAATAAAGATAACAGATGTAGAAACATTAGATAAAAAAGGTATTGATAGACAAAAATTAGTAATATTAATACACCATATATTTTTCAAGATGCTATTGCGTAATAATATTTTTCATTCTGATCCTCATCCTGGAAATATAGCTGTCAAAGATGATGGTTCAATAATTCTATACGATTTTGGAATGGTTGGAAGACTTGATAATGAAACTAGATTATTGTTGATTAGACTATATTTGGGTTTGATTGATAAAGATCCTGTAAGAACTGTCGATGTATTATATCAACTTGGAACATTAGATTATACCACTAATAGAAATATTGTTGAGAAAGCTATTGAACTAAGTATTAGATCTATGCATGGAAAACATGTAGATAAAATGGAGGTGAAATCTTTAATGGATTTATCAAATAAGACCTTAAGTAAATTTCCATTTAGATTACCCAAAAATTTAGCATTATATATGAGGATGACCTCAATTGTGGAAGGGATTTATCATCAACATAAAATAAGATTCCAATTTGTAAAAGTTCTATCGAATTTATTCGAACAAGAAGGACTAATCAAGGATGCATATATTGAAGAGATAAAATATTCTTTTCAGAAATTTGTAAAAAATATAGAAGCATCGGTAAATTTATCTCAAACTATAAAAACATATTTAGATAATCAAGAAACAAATATCAAGAAAACAGATAAGCTTTATACATTTTTAGGTAAGAGTATTTTTGCATCTGCATTATTTGTAGGATCTGCATCTTTATTTTCATACAATCCTATAATTTCATCTATAGGTTTTATTTCTTCAATAATATTATTTGTTTTTAGTTTTATAAAAAAATAAAATCATATATCAATAATAAATTTTTGAATATTTATTATTAAAAGAGCGATTAAAGAAATAACTTCACAGGATTTTCTTTATAAATCCTCTTGATTTTTATTTTAGATGATTATATAATGAATGGGCCATGGATATTCTATTGTTCTTTTCAGTATTGAGTATTTTATCCCTTCCCGAATCAACATCTTCAGAATTTATTGTTCAAGATTTTGCTGTTATAATGGTTATTGCTGCTATAATGTTATTTTTAACTCATAGGTTTAAACAATCCATGGTCATTGGTTACTTAATAGCAGGAATGATTATAGGCCCGTTTACTCCACCTTTTACTTTAATTCATCAGATAGAAACTGTAAACATATTTGCTGAATTAGGTATAATAATGCTTCTCTTTGTAATTGGTATAGAATTTCCTATAGCAAAACTCAAACAAATAGGTAAAATTTCAATAATAGTTGGATTAACAGAGTCAATTGGAACTATGATTATAACTTTTTTTGTTGCCCAAAGATTAGGATTTACTACATTTGACTCAATGTTTCTAGGATTAGCCATGTCTATTACTAGTACGGTAGTAACTATCAAGGTATTGGAAGAATTAGGAAAAATAAAAGAACGTTCCTCAATATTAATACTAGGAGTTTTGATAGTTGAAGATATTGTGGCTGTATCAGTTTTAGCCATATTACAATCCATAGCAGGTGCGGCAGATACTGAAGAGATTGCAATTATTCCTATATCAATATCGATAGCTATAGCAGTAGTTTTTATTGGAAGTATACTTATACTTGGATCAAAATTTTTACCTAATTTAATAGACAAAATAGGAAAAACGAATGATTATGCTCTTCTCTTAATAGTAATATTAGGACTTGCTTTCGGTCTATCCTTCATCGCGAATATTTTAGGTTTATCCGTTGTAATAGGTGCATTTTTAGCCGGAGTTTTAGTGGCTGAATCTAGAAGTGCAACAGTCGCGAAAGTTATTACTATACCATTAAGGGATGTATTTTCTGCATTATTCTTTGTATCTATAGGAGCATTAGTGAATGTTTCACTTATCCCATTATACATAGTTCCTGTAATTGTATTGATACTAACAGCTTTTGCTGTAAAATTCCTTTTAGTATTAGTTGTATTAGCAAAATCCAAATTTGACTATACCGACATATTAAAAGTAGGTTTAGGATTGGCAACAGCAAAAGGAGAAATGTCTTTAGTCATAGCAAAGGGTGGACAAGATGTGGGTGCAATTACTTCATCTATATTACCAATACTAAGTGTTGTTACAATAATTACATCTTTTGCTACTCCATATATACTAAAATTTGCAAATAACATAAAAATTTCTAGATCAAACAATAAAATCACTAAAATTGATGATGATGATAAAAATAACCTTTGATAGATGTACAAGACCTTTAATAGACACTTTTGACAATTAGTTACCTTAAGTTTATGATATTATGTTAAAAAACATAAATATTTCATTACTAGTTATTACAAATAATAATATTTTGTTACTTGTGTAATGATTATAATATTTCATATGTTTTATGTGGGATTTTGTAAAATATATTAAAAGATACCTTTATTTTATTTTCATTATACTATTATGTTACTAATTATACATTTGATATTTTAAATGATATCTGTGTATTTTTACAGAATAATTATAATTTCTCTTGTAACATTTAGGGATAAAATAAATAACTGTAAAACTTTTCTCGAGTATAGCGATATAAATTTAACTCCTAGAAAATTTACGTTAAAAGTAAAATTTCCAAAACCTTTATCAAGATATAAAGAAGCTATAGATAAAAAAAAGATTTCGAGGACGAAGAAAATGATAATAAAGCAAAATATTAGATAATCTATAGAGCAAACAATCTCTATCAATTTATTAAAAGATTATTGATGATTAGAGAGTATTTAATTAAATATTTTGATAATAAACTAACAAAAACAACAATATTATTATTAATCAAAAAGAAAGAAAATTTAATTTTTTATCGTTTATTTATTATATGATGACTCAATTATAATTTAAGTTACTTTTTTTAATATAATTCGAATAAATAAAGAACCATTGTAACTGATTCATTTATTTGAATATTTTTATATTATTTTTTTATATATTAGTATATCATCATGGATACCAATGTGAAAGATGTAGAATTGTTTCATTACAATAAATGAAAAAGAAGATATGTAAAAAAGAGATTATATTGAGAATAAACAGTCAGACGGAGTAGATTAATTGAAATTGTTATTATGATATTATTCTTTCTAATAACATGTTATTTGTAATATTTCCTTTAGTTATTATACTCTTTATTTTTATTATTATTTAATAAAAATGGTCGTGGGGATAGAAATAGGACAAATTATCCAAGATTTTTCAGTCATAATGATCATTGCCTCTGCAATGGCTTTTATCTCGTTCAAATTAAAACAACCATTGGTTATTGGGTATATAATTGCAGGTATAATAATAGGTCCTCATACTCCTCCATTTAGTCTAATATTAAATCAAGACGTCTTGAACTTATTTGCAGAAATGGGTATTATTCTTTTGTTATTTGTTGTTGGTATGGAATTTCCTATAGAAAAACTTCGAAGAATAGGAAAGAAAGCATTGATAATTGCATCATCAGAAGCATTTGGAACATTCGCCATAGGTTTTTCTGTAAGTTTCTTTTTACTACATTTCTCACTTTTTGATTCAGCATTTGCTGCACTTGCAATTTCAGTTACCAGTACTGTTATTATTATGAAAGTATTGGAAGAACTTGACATTATCAAAGAAGAAGCATCCTATATAATTTTAGGAGTAGCAATAATGGAAGATATTATAA
>DASVEV010000069.1:0-2973 GCA_036380415.1 Nitrososphaeraceae archaeon | reverse complement strand
CTGCTATATCTATTGTTGATGATGATGGAGAAGAGTCAGATAATTGAGAATTAGAATTTTTTACAATTATTATTGGTTTACTATTTTTAGGATCATATATTGTTGTATTATTATCATCTCCATTCATATTGTAAATAATATAGACAACATAATTTATAATCCATTATACATTGGATTTTAGGTTTGAATAACGAAGGAAGGTTCATCGAGGCTCATATAAGACACATGTCCTCTAGTTTGGTTTTTCAGTCCAAAGAACTCCAAACAGAACCTCTTAATATTATTTAGACAATATACTTAAATAAAGTTATATGCAAATTTTCTAATATGTTGCTTTTCTTTATATAGTATAAATTTTAATAAAAAAATTGTAAATTATATTTTGCTAATTAATATATCTTTAGTTATTCTATGCTGCAATTAGGCACTAGGAGACCTCGTTGTTGTTTCCTGTGTTAGAAAATACAATCTCTAAACCATTTGTTACCCTTTTCTACTATATTCATATCTGATATTGAAAAACCATACTGTTTTGTAAAACGAGAATAAAGATATTGAATATCTGAATCTGGTTCGGCTATAAATAGTGATGTCTTTATCATCATCTATTATCATTATTTTTTTATTCTTGTTATTTTTTTTAGTATCCACTACTATTCAAATTCTCTAATTATTATTCAACATTATATATTAGAATTTAAAATCCGTAATAATTATTTTAAAAGATTCGTAATATAATTTATTTATTTATAATCGCTTAAATCATTTATTACCCATTAAAGAAAAAAACATTATGTAGCTATCTAGTTTATTCCTGTTGTTAATTTTTTGTACTTCTTCTATTAACTTTTCTATATGTATAGGTTTTTCAATTATTTTATCAATTCTCAAACTGTTTGGGATATCATTGTCCATAATGTCGCTTTTAATAAAGGCACTAATCAGCAAGATTTTTAATTTAAAAGTCGTATCTTTTTCGCTTATCTTCTTTATAAAGTCTAAACCCGTCATTTGATGCATTTTATAATCTGTAATAATCAGAGAACAATTACAAGTATTGCTATTATTAATATAATTTAAGGCATCAATAGGATTGTTAAATGGAATAGTTTCATAGCCAAACTTCTGTAAACAATCACAAAAAAGATTAAGGATATCATTTTCATTAAAATGAGAAAAGAGCTCCATAACTTAATATTTATGGCATCTCTATTAAATAAGCTGTATTTTCTCCAATAATCAACTGAGTCTATTCTCTAACATCTCTCCCTCTCTATAACTAAAAGGGTTAAAAGATTAAATTATATAATAAATTGTATAATAATAATACTATGAAGACAAATATGATTGTACTTTTGTCATTATTGATTGGAATTATTTTTGTTCTTTTTCTCTTTTTCCTTCCCGACTAAAATCAATAATCTTTTATTTTATCTGCTTTTACTATCATTTACTACTACAAAGAACTCATAAATATATATGTGTACTTTTGAGGGTGTATAGGTTCTCATTTATCCTTTAACACCCATTATTGTTGTTGTTGTTATTTATAATCTCATATCCTAGGATTGAAAAAACTAAATGTTTGTATCCATACAAGTCTATCCTTTCCTTCTCTCTCTCCATCTCTCTTAATGTATCTATCATCATGAAAAGAATATAGAATTAATAGATTGGACTTTGGAGAAATATGGAACAGCAGCAGTCACCAATAAAAAAAAAGAACCAACAGAATGAAGATGAGCAAGAACAAGAAGAAGTAGTAATAGATAATATCATCGAGGAACTGGATAGAAAAAGGGATATAGCTAGAAACAAAAAGAAAAAAGCTTTGCTAAAAGATGAAATGTTGAAGTATAGACTAGAAGAATATACTCTTGATTATCTTCTTTTCATAATCCGTGAATTGACAGGTAAGAAATTGTATTAAAATAAAAATAAAGTTAGTGAATGTTAATATCAAAGCATGTTACGAAAGGAAAGTTTGAAACCAGTTCATAAAAAAAATAAATTGTGTATTTACTTTGCTAAATCTTGTAGTTTTTCCCCAATATTTTCAGCGAGATTTTTTGCTCCTTCGGTTATCTTAGAACCCATACCACTAGCATTTCCTTGAATGGCTTCACCTGTTTTATTGGCACCTTGTTGCATATTCTCACTAGTTTGATTAGCCGATTCACCTGCATTCTGCATAGTTTCGTTGGTTCCTTCAGATTGTCCAAATGATGGAATGGTAAATGTTGCTAAAGTAAGCACAGTTGCAAGGATTGCTGCTGATGGTATTATTAAAAATAATTTAGTGTGTATCAATATATCAATCAACTACTCTTTCTTTTGTTTTTTCTGCTTCATATTCTGAACCAGTATCTTTATCTGGGTCTTCAATCTTTTTACCTAATGCTCTTGCTCCTGCCTTTATTTTATCGTCTAATCCTACGTCTTCATCTGTCTCAATTTTTATATCTTTATCGTTTTCCATTGTAATTGTTGTTATGCATTATGATATATAATAGTTAGATTTAAAAAACTAGCCTATAAATTTAGTAAAAGTAAAACTATAAATCATTATGTCAAAATCATATCTAACTAATATTTTAATTTCTATAAATCTAAATGTCAATTAGTAGAACCGTATTATATACAGCACCCTACTCCCGACCAACTTCCTTACTTAATACGTAGATGAACACCATACTGTTCAAAGGTGAACCCGACTAATGACATTTACTATTTGTATTTGTAATGAAAAGATAGAGCAAGAATAATGATTCTATATTATTTGACCCTATATACTCTACAAAATAAGAGCTCCCTCCATTCTTGCATTTGCTTTTAATTGCAGGAATAATACCAGCCACATTTGCTCAAAACAATACAGGGATGACCTCAGAAGGTGGAAATATGACAGAAACGACTCAAGACGGAAATATGACCCAAGGCTAAGGCGAAAATATGACAGGAATGACTCAAGAT
>DASVEV010000068.1:0-14271 GCA_036380415.1 Nitrososphaeraceae archaeon | reverse complement strand
TAAAATAAGTGACTTTGACCTTAAACTAAAGATAGGATCTTATTACTTAAACAAATATCATTTTGAATCATTAATTCGATTGTACACTCAGTTAGCTTCTAAGGGACAAATGAAAACGTCGTTTAAAGATATTTTAAAATTGATTTTTCAAGGAAAGTTTACCTCTTATGAAGACCGGATAAAAGAATATTATAATTTGATGATATCCAAAGATTTTCTCCCAAATACTCCTACTTTGATGAACGCTGGCGCTCGTTTAGGACAACTCTCGGCATGTTTTGTTTTGGATATGCCTGATGACATGGAAAAAATCATGAAAACATCATCAGATGCGGCCATGATTTTTAAATCAGGAGGTGGTGTAGGAATTAATTATTCCGATTTGAGACCAGAAGGTGATATTGTTGCCTCTACTTCAGGAGTCGCCTCTGGTCCTGCATCCTTTATGCGTATTATAGATACGATTACAGATGTCGTTAAACAAGGAGGCAAAAGACGTGGAGCAAATATGGGAATTCTTGAAGTCTGGCATCCTGATATTGAAAAATTCATTACTGCAAAAACAAAACCTGGTGTTTTTGAAAATTTTAATGTCAGTGTTGGATTATGGGATGATTTTTGGAAGGCTCTTATTAATAACAATAATAAATATACTCTTAGAAATCCCAGAACCCATGAACCTCTTAAACAGATAGATTCCCATCAACTAATTGATCTTATATCATTAAGTGCATGGAAAAGTGCAGAACCTGGTATTATATTCTTCGATAACATAAATAAATACAATCCATGTATTAAAGCAAAAGAAGGACCTCTCAGAGCCACTAACCCTTGTGGAGAACAATCATTATATCCATATGAGTCTTGTAATCTTGGATCCATTAATTTATCGAATTTTGTAAAACGAAAGGCAGATGGACTGTATGAGTTTGATTGGCCTAGGTATGAACAAGCTATAAGAATCTCATCAAGATTTTTAGATAATATTATAGATGCCAATAAATATCCTGTTGATGAAATAGACTATAATACGAAACTTACAAGACGAATAGGATTAGGAATCATGGGAATAGCTGATCTATTATTTTCATTACGGATACCATATGCTTCACAAGAGGGATACGAGTTCATGAACAAACTGGCTGAAACAATAACTTATTACAGTATGGAAGAAAGTGTAGCAATAGCTAAATCAAGAGGTTCTTTTCCGTTATTCAAAAAAAGTGAGTATGTATTAGAAAAAATTCCTGTAGCTGGATATTATGAAATACCAAAACAAAAACATTCTTACGATTGGGATTCTTTAATTGAAAAAATTCAGAAATACGGAATTCGTAATTCTTGGACGACCACTATAGCACCTACAGGAACTCTCTCGATGATAGCAGATTGTTCTAATGGTGTAGAACCAGTCTTTGCATTAGTTTTTGAAAAACGTGTTACTGTTGGGAGATTTTTCTATACTAACAAAATATTTGAAAATATATTAAAGGAAAATGGTCTATATAATGATGATATTTTAACTAAAATAGCTAATAATTACGGATCAGTCAGAGGATTAAATGAGATACCACCATGGATGCAGTCCTTGTTTACAACAGCAATTGATATACATTGGACCGATCATATCATGGCTCAATCTGTATGGCAGAAGTGGATAAGTAATGCTATAGCAAAGACTATTAATATGCCAGGTGATGTAACCGTTGAGGACGTCAAATCATCTTATCTACTTGCGCATGAGTTGGGATTAAAGGGTGTCACTGTATATCGAGATGGCTCAAGAAATGAACAAGTTTTACACATAACAGGAACTAATACATTAGAAAAATCGTTTATTGTAAAACCTAGTAAATATGTCAAGGAATATATTCAATCACAAATAAAAGAACCTTATGTCACTCAATATGTTTCTAAACTATTTGATACAAAGGATATTGAAGTAACTGATGATTACGTTGTAGACGACATACCCATACCTACCCGAGAATCAACTAAAGAAACGGAACATATAGAATTCATTCAAAAACCTCTACCAGAAATCTTTGAGGACGAGATTTGTCCATCATGTAACTCCAAACTCATTATTACTGAAGGTTGTAATATGTGTATCGAATGTGGATTCAGTAGTTGTATATCAGGATAACCCAGATCTTCTATACCACTTTTAGTAGAAACAATTTAATTTATGTTATAATTTGAAGGTATAGTTTAATGAATTTTAAAAATCCTTAATAGATTAGCAAATGATTAAAATGGATCTTCATTCAATATTAAAGCCAATAAAGCCGAACGTAACTCCTTTCCATAAGCTGCTTGTTTAAAATAAATTGCATTCTTCGTATAATCTATAGTATGAGAAATTTCATCTAGTCTTGGTAAAGGATGCATTATTGACAGGTCAGTTTTACCATTATCCAATATTTTTTCATCTATTCTATAAGTGCCTTTTACTTTTTCGTATTCTTGAGTATCAGGAAATCTTTCTTTTTGTATTCTGGTAACATACAGTACATCCAGTTTGGGAATTATATCACCAAGAGCATCGTAATGCTTAATGTTCATTATCCCTTCAAATTCAAAAATAGATTCTTTTCTAATTGCCAAGCTGGGGGGTGAAATTAAATGTACATTTACATGATAATTTTTTAATCCATACAATAATGAATATACAGTTCTGCCATATTTTAGGTCACCAACTATTCCAATTGTCAAATTATCTATCCTACCTTTTTCTTTAAAAATGGTATAGAGATCAAGCATTGCTTGTGTAGGATGCTCTTCACTTCCACTTCCTGCATTAATAATGGGATTAGACGAAAGTTCGGCTGCATATCTACTGGAGCCATCCCTTGCATGTCTAAGGACTATCACATCAGAATACAAATCCATTATTCTGATAGTGTCAGCAAGAGATTCACCCTTTTCTATAGAGGAAAATTTTGAATCAAAAATTCCTATTGAACTTCCCCCAAGAGATGCCATTGCTGCTTCAAAGCTCATTCTAGTTCTAGTGCTTGGTTCATAGAAAATATAACCGAGTGTTCTTCCTCTACCTAGTTCACTTTTTTCTTCAGGTTTTAATTGCTGAATTTTATCAGTTGAATCAAAGATAAATTCTAAATCCTCCCTAGATACATCTCTAATTGAAACTATATCTTTGCCAAAAAAATGATTTTTACTAGGCATAAATTAAAAGAGAAGAAGGCTTATTTAATAAATATTTTTTTACTAAATTTCGAATAGAATCTGATTAAAGTTTAGAATTAAGATTTATGTTTCCGATATCATTTTATTTAGTTTTAGGATGGTAGGAATCCCTGGACAATTAGCCGGACGATTCTAATAAATGCCCTGCCTTTCTTTTTTCCATTATTGAATTAAAAATATCTATGTCCTTCAATACTGAAATTCCAGTATTATTACCAATGATTTCAATTAATATAATCCAATCAGGATTCTCTAATGAAACTTTAAATCTAGTAAGCATATCGGCAGTAGATGATATAATCTCTTTACTTCTCATTGGTGTATGTCTTTTTTCTACTGAGATTCTGAATGAATCATTTACTTTTATTTTTTTTGTTGCAAGATTTTCTACTTCAATTTCAATATTTTTAAGATCTGTATAAAGAGACTTCTCTATAGGTATCACTCGTAGGATATATCTAAATTGCCATGGTTCTTCTGCCAATAATTCCTTAAAATTTCTTATTAAGTTAAATGGATTTAAATTAGTTAATGCAAGTATTATACCTGGAACCTTTTGAATTTCTATCATGGGCGCATCAACACCAAAGCGTTGGAGTGTTAGAGTTAGTTCATCAACAGCATCAAACTCTCTATGTCTGTAAGTAGTGATCAATAAATTAAAATCCATTATTTTTATTAATATAAAATTTCGTAAATAGTTTCCGATTTTATCACTCCTTCTCTAACGATCTTGAGATTTGAAGCAGAAATATCAACTATTGTTGATCCTTTAACAGAAAAGGGTTCCTTAGGTTTATCATCATCTCCAATTACTATAGCATCATAGCCGACCAATGGAGATTTCAGTACATCCTCAACATAAATACAAGAATTTTGATTTGATATATTAGCACTGGTACCAACTAGAAAGTTGCAATATTTTAATAAATTTAGGGTTTCTATGTTATTGGGAATCCTCATACCAACTGTTTGTCGACCTGCAGTAATTAATTTTGGAATGTCATTATCTTTTAATATCCCTATGATTGTTAAAGGACCAGGCCAAAAAGAATCGGCTAATTTTCTTCCACGGTCATCTAAAAACATTATTTTTTCTACGTGTCTAATGTCAAAGGTTAAAATAGGTAAAGCTTTATTCAGTAAACGTTTTTTTATTGTGAAAATTTTTTCTACTGATTTCTTGTTATAAGGGTCGCAACCTAAACCATAAATAGTATCTGTAGGATAGACAATTATTCCTCCATTTTTAATTATTGCTTTACATTTGATTAGATCCTCTTCTATTTTACCATCGAATATTATCATTTTATTTCTTCTATTTTATATTTAATATCTGATTAAAATCTTATTTTATATTTAATTATTATTTTATAATTTTGATTTATGAATTGTTTGTTCAATTTCTAAAATGATGTCTTCTAATTTGTTTGGATCACTTCGTATAGTTCCTCCTGCAGCAAATTTATGACCTCCACCATCAATTAAATTTAAAGCAATTGCATTACAATCAATTTTGTCATTATTTCTTCTAATACTTATTTTACCATTTTTACCATAGAAAATAGCTACATCTGCATTTGTCAAATTGAATACCTCTTCTGAAAATATGCTTGTCTGAATATATGGGGATGATCTAACAAATACAACGTTCAAATCATCCATTTTCTTTATTTTTAGGTCATTTAATACTTGCCTTTTATCTATGTCTCTCAGGGATTCATATATTCTATAATCTTCACTCAAATCAATATCCCATAATATTCCTTTCGATATCTTATGAGCAAGTTTTGCTAATCTTTCATAGGAGTCGTTAAAATTTAAATAATATCTTATAATTTCTGGTAACGGAGTAAGATACTGGTCTTTGGTAAAAAAATCTATTGTGTGTGCTAAATTAGCTAAATGTTTAGCATACCCATTATCGAATAAAAATCGTTCGTACATTAATTCTGATGCACATTTGATTCCTGAATTATCCAATATTAACTCAACAAAAGGATTAACTTCATCTATTGTATTTTTAGACCATGGATGATGATCGACCCAAATAACTTCATTGTTTGATTTTTGGGAACCGAGAAACGCACTTTTAAAAATACTTAACAAACTATCATTAAAACCGAGATCTGAAACTATAAAAATATTTTTCTCTTGAGACTCATTTGAAAAAAAAATTTGATTAACTATTTTCATAAAACTTTCTTTGCTATAGTCTAAAAAAAAAGTTCTAGCTTGAGGATAGCGAATTAAACCTATAGACGTAGAAAAAATACCATCAACATCCGATTCATGAGAAAATAATGTAACTCTCAATAGTTTGTATTACTTTTATTTTCTTATAAGTCTTGATTATATTAAAGCATTAGTATCAAAATCATTTCCACTCTTGTTAAGTTAGTATGATATCCATTTTTTATTCATCTATTGTTAAGGTGATCATAAGAATGGGCGAATATCATTATAAAAAATACATTACTTATAATAATAAATATTTTTAAATCTCCCTTTGTAGATAGTTTAATGAGTCATTATTATGAATTCTATTTGTTATTCTGAAGCATGTAAATCTATCGCTATGGAATTGGAAAACCATAATGATATGTCTCTCAAAGAAATCAACAAAATAATTAGTTTAACTTGTTCTGCTTATAAATTGTCTGTAGTACCAAAGAAAGAGCATATTATACCCTATCTTTCAAGAAATAGTAATTACAGGGAGGTTCTCATGGTTAAACCGGCTAAAACGGCGTCTGGCGTTGCAGTAATTGCAGTTATGCCAAAACCGTATGATTGTCCTCATGGTAAGTGTGTTTATTGTCCTGGCGGACTAGAATATAATACTCCAATGAGTTATGTTGGGACCGAGCCTGCAACAAAAATAGCTCAGTCTTTTAAATATGATGCATATTATCAAGTTAAGTCAAAACTTAATCAACTATATCAAAGAGGTCATAATATTACTAAAATTGAACTAGTAATTGTAGGTGGAACGTTTCCCTTCATGCCGGAAAGTTATCAAAGAGAGTTCGTTAAAAAATGTTTTGATGCTTTAAATGATGATCTCTCTTCCATTACTCTAGAGGAATCCTGTAGAAAGAATGAATATGGCACGATTCGCTGTGTAGGATTTACAGTTGAAACAAAACCTGATTATTGTAAAGAAAAACATTTAGATTTGATGTTAGAACTAGGAATTACGAGAATTGAAATAGGTGTCCAAACACTACAGGAGAATATTTATAAATTGATCAACCGAGGACACAATTTAAAAGATATTAAAAATTCCTTCCAAATTGCAAGGAATTGTGGATACAAAATTGTAGCACATATGATGCCTGGTCTGCCTGGCTCTACACCAGAAAGTGATATTAGTGGATTTAAAATATTGTTAGAAAATGATTCATTCAAACCCGATATGCTTAAAATATATCCAACTCTAGTTCTAAAAAATACTGGATTATATAAATTATATATGGATGGAAAATATGACTCTTATACCGAAGATGACATAGTAAATATTCTTGTTGAAGTAAAAAAGCTTATACCACCTTGGGTTAGAATAATGAGAATTCAAAGAGAAATTGAAACTTCCGATATTGTAGCTGGAGCAAAAAAAGGGAATATACGACAAATAGCTATAAAAAAATTAAAAGACCTTGGATTAAAATGTAATTGCATAAGATGCCGCGAAGCAGGACTCCAAAAACTTAAAAATCTTAATCAACAGGAAATAACACTCAATAGAATTGATTACATTGCATCAAAAGGAAAAGAAGTTTTTTTGTCTATGGAAAATAAAGATAAAAATTTATTGTTTGGATTTCTGAGATTGAGAAATATTCCATTTTCTCATAGAAAGGAATTATGTGAAACCCATTATAGAGGTTCTGCTATCATTAGAGAATTACATGTATATGGCCCAGTGGTAGATGTTGGACAAGAAAATAGGTCTTTATCGTTCCAACATAGTGGCCTTGGTTTGAGTTTAATGGAAGAAGCAGAAAAAATTTCGAAAGATGAATTTCAGGTTGATAAACTATCTGTTATCAGTGCAATTGGAACACGAGCTTATTATAGGAAATTAGGATATCTTCAAAACGGTCCCTATGTTACAAAGGAATTGAAGTAAATAAATGCATACCATAAGATCTCTATCCTAAAGTTTTTATTATGTAGAAGTTGCTGTTGAAGCAAAAATATTATAGCATAATTGTCTTTTCTTTATTAACACGACATGTTTCCCGATAGGCTTTATTGATTTCATATCAAGGGAAGTATATTGTTATTTATTGTGATAGTAAAAAGCATCAATCCCTAACTGTAAGTTTATCTATCCAATAAGATATTACATTTGAAAAAGAAAAGATTAATTGGAAAAACATGGTAAGTTAAAGAATACCAGCTCTAAATCCAATAAAAAGTACATTTCGATAATTTATTAGGATGAATAAGGTAAAGTTTATTATTTTTTAATGTGTCTAAAATATTCAAATTTGAAGCTAATATATTCTACTTCTTGTTATGATAATTTACTTTACATCTATTTTTTATATTTGCGTTATTCTAAAATATTCTTACCAAGAATAAATGTTGAACAAGAAAAGAAAATATAAAAAATAAAAGACATTACTTAATAGACTATGACAATTCTCAAATGCGAAATACAAATAGACCACGTTTTATATGACTTCGTAATTACCAAATGTTGACAATTACGTATCCTAATCTATATGCTCCTATCCAAAAATTAATAATAATAGCACTATATTATTAAATAATAAAACTAAATTAGATAGCTTCTATTATATTAATTTTGATATTTAAGAATACCATTGGTCTAATAAAATTATATTGCTAGATTTTGAACTACGTATACAATAGGATTAAAAGTAGATGTATTCTTTAGCATTATAACAAATCAAATTTGTTCAAATAATAAAAAGGTATGGTAAAATGATAGAAAATATTATTGGAAAAGGAACTTGGCTAGATAAAGTAGCAAATAATCTTATCATTAGGGAAAAAAAATTAAACCGAAATATCGATTCAATAAAAGTAGAAAGCGGATTAGGAGCTTCGGGAATACCTCATATTGGCAGTATGGGAGATGCAGTCCGGGCTTATGGCATTAGTTTAGCATTACAAAATTTAGGATATAATTCTGAATTAATTGCTTATTCTGATGATATGGATGGATTAAGAAAGATCCCATCTGGCTTTCCTCCATGGCTCAAAGATCATATAGCGAAACCTGTTTCACAAATCCCAGATCCATTCGGTGATTGTCATAATTCATATGGTTCTCATATGAGTAATTTACTTCTAGATGGATTGGATAGTGTAAGTATTAAATATGTATTTAAAAGTGCTACAGACGTCTATAAAAGTGGTATATTAATTGATGCAATTGATCAAATTCTTACAAAGAGTGAATATCTTGGCCAAAAAATTTCAGAATTTGTAGGCCAAAATAAGTTCTTAAAGGTATTACCCTATTTTCCTATTTGTAAAAGCTGTGGAAAACTTTATGTAGCCCATGCCTACGAATATTTGACCAAAAATAAAAAAGTATTATACGAATGTTCGGACAGCAAAATAGGTAATAAAGAAATTAAAGGGTGTGGATATAAGGGAGAAGCTAACATTGGAAAGGCTGAAGGAAAACTTGCCTGGAAGGTTGAATTTGCTGCACGATGGAAGATATTCGACGTTCGATTTGAAGCATACGGTAAAGATATTATGGATTCTGTGAAAATAAATGATTGGATATGTGAAGAAATACTAAACTTTCCACATCCTTTGCATATAAAATATGAGATGTTTTTAGACAAAGGAGGCAAAAAAATAAGTAAATCTGCTGGGAATGTTTTAACGCCCCAAAAGTGGATGAGGTATGGTACACCTCAATCCATCCTTTTATTATTGTTTAAACGAATAACTGGAACAAGACATGTTGGAATAGATGATGTACCTTCATTGATGGATGAATATGATCTTTACGAAGACTTGTATTTTGGTAAATTAAAAGAAACCAATCAATCAAAAATGATTAAGTTACGGGGGATTTATGAATATATAAACCACCTTAATCCGCCAAATAATAATTCTCACCATGTTCCATATAGATTACTTGTCCAACAAACATCCCTATTCGAAGGTGAAGATCGGGTAGGTAAGGTATACGAAAGACTTAAAAAATATAGACTAGTTAATGAAAAATCAAATGATATAATACAGAAAATTCAACTTGCCTTTAATTGGTCAAATGATATTTTAGTAAATGAAAATAGTCAGAATATATCTTTGGAGATAGAACAAAAGAAAGCATTGAGGGAATTAGTATCAAATCTAAGGTCATATGTAACAAATGAAAATAATGATATGGCAAACGATATTCAAACATTAATTTATGAAACTTCAAAAAAAAATGAAATAGAACCGAAAAACTTTTTTAAATTACTCTACCAGATTCTAATTAATTCTGATCGGGGCCCAAAACTTGGAAATTATTTGGTTGATCTAGGAATTGCTAGAACCTGTGAAATAATTGAAAAATATCTTTGATATTTTCTTTTTAAATATTTTTCTTATTTTACAATAAATAAGAATTAATTTGATTAAATAATGAAAATTTTAAGTTTAAATATCAAATAGTGGTTATGAATTTTATTACCATGTTCAATACATGTGATTATAATAACAACGGCAATCATATATGGAACACATAAAAACTCAATGCTTTACAAAATTCAAATAATCTGGTTATAAGATACCTAATAAAATTTGATATTACTTAGGTTAATAAATTAACTAAATATAGAGAATTACTATTGAAGTTATGTGAATATATATTTCTTATTTTCAACTTTCCCAATTACGTTTCCATTACCTTTTGAATCCACTTCTCCAATTTGAGAGACTTTCATATTGTATTTTTCTATTATGCTAATTGTCTTATCAACATTCGCCTTTGGAAGTATAATACAAAAACCGATTCCCATATTAAAAGTTCTATACATCTCTTTAAGATCGATTGTGCCATCTTTTTGAATTTGCTTGAAAATACCATCAGGAGGAGATAAATGTGAAAGGTTATATCTTACTTTATTATTTAATCTTTTTAATTTTGTGAATGATCCTCCTGTTATATGCGCTAAACCATGTACTGTTATTTTTCTATCTTTTATCAATTTCATTATTGGTTGTACATAAATTCTAGTTGGAGTGAGTAATTCTTCTCCAATTGATTTTGTTACAAATTCAGGAATTTTATCTAGGGAATATTTTGATAATACCTTTCGTGCTAGTGTATAGCCATTTGAATGCAAACCACTACTTTCCAATCCTAATATGATGTCACCTATTTTGATCTCGTTCCCTAGAATAAGTTTCTTATTTTGTGTCATTCCTAGTGCAGTGCCAGCTAGGTCAAACATTTCCTCTGATTCACCAGCTAACAATTCAGGAACTACAGCAGTTTCACCTCCAACAATAGCTATTTTTGCTGCTTTTGCACCTGCAATCAAACCTTCCATAACTTTTTTTACCAATTCATCGTTAACTTTTTTTAAACCTATGTAGTCTACAAATGCGAACGGTTCTGCTCCCGTACAAATAATATCATTAACATTCATGGCTATGCAATCTATGCCTATTGTATCAAAACATTTCAGCTGTTGGGCAACAAGAACTTTAGTTCCAACACCATCAGTATGTAATGCCAGAACATTCTTTCCTATAGTTATTAATCCAGAATAATGGCCAAATCCCCAAGTAATTTTTCCAATTTCTTGAAAAGAATAGGACTTAGTAATCATTTTTTCAATATTTCGTTGTGTAGAACGAATCTTTCGAATATTTACTCCTGCTTTATCATAAGTATTAATATTTGAGTTAGACAAAATATAATTATTTCAGCAAATTTATAGCTAATAAAACTTTTTTGGGATTTAATATATGATATCTAACTTTTTAGTTATCTGAAAACTTTAAAATTTATAAATAATAAAAGTGTGATTTAATAGTAATATTTAATTTAATAATAAATGAAATCTTGAATATTTTAGATATTGCAAATTGTATTATTGAATTTATTAGACTCGAGGTCTCCAGAGCTCAATCTCAAGGAGTAGTATTGGGTTTAAGTGGAGGAATTGACTCTTCTGTTGCAGTATCTTTAGCTACTAAAGCATTGGGTAATAATAGAGTACTAGGATTAATTTTACCTGATAGAAACGTCTCAGAGCAGAAGGATATAGACGATGCTGTTGAATTATCCAAACAATTGGGTATAAAATATCATATAATAGATATTACAGAAATTAAACAGAAGTACCTAGATCTATTGCCATTAGAAAAAAAATCGATAGGTAACCTTGTTGCCAGAATGCGCATGACTTTAATTTATTACTACGCAAATCTCTTTAACAAATTAGTTTTAGGGACCTCGGATAAAAGTGAAATGATGATTGGATATTTTACGAAATTTGGAGATGGTGCGGCTGATCTTCTGCCGTTAGCGGACTTATATAAAACTGAAGTAAGAGAATTAGGTATATATCTAAATGTTCCAAAAACTATATTATTAAAAAAAAGTACTCCTTCTTTATGGCTCAACCAAACTGCAGAAAAGGAAATTGGATTGGAGTATAAGAAAATTGATGCTATTTTGAAGTATCTCGATGAAAATAATTCCGCTAGAACAGAAAAAGATCTACTAAAAAAAGGATGTAATAAAAAAGATGTAGTATTTGTTAAAGATCGGTTATTAAAAAATATTCATAAAAGAATCTCACCAAAAATATGTGTTATATCCTCTAACAATTCTTAAGTGAATCAAAATCTAATTATCATTATTCCTTTTATTTTCTTATTTACGACTGTTTACACCTAGCAGATCACTTTTAAGTAGGACAAATATCCTTCATCTTTATGGTCTCAGGAAGAGACATTAGGTTAAACAGAATTACAAAAAAAGGCAAAATGGTTTGTATTCCTATGGACCATGGAATAACCAACGGTCCAATAAAAGGTCTAGAAAATCCTCATGAAATGATATATCAATGTGAAAATTCTGGGTTAACAGCAGTAATTATTAACAAAGGGATTATTAAAACTTTGCCCAGAACTACTACTATAGGATTAATAACACACTTATCTGCTAGCACTTCTTTAAGTCCATATCCGAATAAAAAAGTGCTTATTGGAAATGTTGCGGATGCTATTAGACTTGGATCCGATGCTGTTTCTGTTCATATAAATATAGGCGCAAAAGAAGAACCTGAAATGTTAGAGATCTTGGGGATGGTTTCAGATGAGTGTGATGAATGGGATGTCCCATTATTAGCTATGATGTATCCAAGAGGGGAAAACATAAAAAATCCATATGATCCGGAAATAGTAGCACATGTTACTAGAATTGGTGCAGAAGCAGGAGCAGATATAGTAAAATCTGTGTATACTGGAGATGTAGATTCTTTTAAATCAGTGGTAAAAAGGTGTCCTGTTCCTATTGTAATTGCAGGTGGTCCAAAATCTAAAACTGACACTGACATTTTAGAAATGTGCTCCAATGCTATTGAAGCAGGTGCTAAAGGAGTTACTTTTGGAAGGAATATTTTCCAACATGATACTCCTTCTTCTCTCATAAAAGCATTATGTGAAATAGTTATAGATAGAAAAAATTATAGTGAGGTATTGAAAAACTTTGGAAAAAGAAAAAGAAAAAAATAAAGAATTAATTATTGCTCCTCTTTCAAATGTTTCTAACCTTGAATTATTTTTGGATCAGTTAGATGAAAATGATACGTTATTTATAGACCCTACTAAAATAAAAAGAAAGAAAAATTTTAAAATAATTTATGAATCGGAACTTGCCGATATTATCATTTGCAAATCTATGGAGGATTTAATTACAAAAAAGACAAAAGGTAAATCCTTGGCTTATTATAAGGAAGTTTTCTCAAACGAAGATATTTCTGATCTAGAAAATGCAATCTATAATGGTGCTAATTATATTATCGTAGATGCTCCTAATTGGAAGATTATTCCATTGGAAAATATAATCGCTAATCTACAAAATAGAAGAGCGAAAATCTTTACCACTGCTAAAAATTCTGAAGAAGTAAGAACTATGTTTGCTGTGTTAGAATTGGGTGTAGATGGGGTAATACTTTCAACAGCAAATGTTAAAGAAATAGAAGAATCTAAACAATATCTACAAGATAAAAAATTTGAGATAAAAGTATGTGAAATTGTAGATTTCAGAGATATAGGTAGAGGGGAAAGAGTTTGTGTGGATACTGTATCAATGCTTGAAACAGGAGAAGGGATGTTAGTTGGAAGTAAATCCAATTTTCTATTTCTTTTACATAATGAATCAGCAGGCTCCTCTTTTACTTCTCCTCGTCCTTTTAGAGTCAATGCTGGAGCGGTATATTGTTACACTATTCTTCCTAATGGGAAAACTACATATCTTTCCGAATTAGAATCTGGGACTGAGATATATATTGTAAATAAGGAAGGAAAGTCTAGACTTGTATCTGTAGGGAGGTCTAAAATCGAGACTAGACCATTGAGGTTAATTAAGGCAATTGGTAATAACACTGAAGGAACCGTTATAGTCCAAAATGCAGAAACAATTCAATTAATCCGAGACACTGGAGAATTATTACCAGTTACTTCCATTAAGCAAGGAGATAAAATTTTAGGATACTTTAAACCTAGTAGTGGAAGACATTTTGGGGTCGAAGTTAAAGAATACATTCTTGAAAAATGAATAATTTTTTTTTGGACTCATTTAGTTTGTTTAGTACAAAATACTTGTTTCATCTCTAATAAGTTCAATTGTTATTGTATAAAATTTCTTTATTAGTTAGTCGAATATTTTAAAGCATGCTGAATATTGATTAAAAATTTATTTTCCATTATGAAAATAAAGCGTAGTTATGTTGATAAAATTTTATCAGGCGATTGCAAAGAAATAATTTCTAAAATTCCTAATGATTCAATTCAGTTAACAATAACATCTCCTCCATATAGAAATGCAATCGATTATAG
>DASVEV010000067.1:0-9861 GCA_036380415.1 Nitrososphaeraceae archaeon | reverse complement strand
GGTGGTGTTGTGCCTGGAGTTTCAGTAGGTGGTGGTGTTGTGCCTGGAGTTTCAGTAGGTGGTGGTGTTGTGCCTGGAGTTTCAGTAGGTGGTGGTGATGGTGGTTGTGTGTCTAAATCAGAAAATGACTCATAAAAAATCTGTCCATTTGTATTGAAAGTGTTTTTGTCGAATCCATTAGATACGTCTTCTGTATTAAGTGCTCTATTCCATACTCTAATCTCATCAAGATCTCCTTTGAAGAACTTGTCATCCAGAAAAGAATTTCCACCGATTACAAAGTCTTGGTCTCCGCTATTATCAGGAATTGCGCCAGAAGTAATTTTACTATCTGCTAGAACGCCGTCAATATAGAGTTTTAAAATTTTATTGTCATATGTTAATAAAACATAATGCCAAAGACCATCATTATATTTTCCTTGTGATGATACAAATACATTAGTTCCGGGTTTAGTTTCAAATCCTCCTTCTATGGTCTCTGACGGATTCAACCATATACCGAAGTTAAGATTCTCGCCAGGACGTTCCCCCCCAAAACCACCTTTATTTAATAGAATTCCAGGTCCAGTATGGTCTATTCTATCAATTCTAAACCACGTACCAAGTGAGAAATTACTTAGGCGGAATGACTCTTCTCCATCGATGACTTCTTTTTCAGTTTGTTCAAATGTTTTAAACGGTTGGTATTTGTAAGATGACTGAATGGGAGAAATGGATGAAAAAGGAAGATATAAGATTCGGCCATTTGATGGTATTTCATCATAATTATAAAAATTAAAAATTTCTTCTAACGACAAAGCACGGTCCCAAAGAATTACCTCATCTATATCTCCAGTAAAAAATTTGTCAAGATTAAGTGTATTTGCGCCTAATCTTATAGATTGCGATCCTTTCATATCAGGTATTGCACCTAATGTAGATATTTTGCCAATTTCCACTCCATCTACATATAATTTCAAAAATAATCCATCGTTAGTGAGTATAACATTATGCCAATTTCCATCGTTAAATTTTTGTTTAGAGGTAACGAAAATATTGGTTCCTGTTTTGGTTTCAAATCCTCCTTGAAGAAATTCTTCTGAAGTAATCCAAATACCATAATTCATATTTTTTCCCGGGGCATCGTCGTTCATTCCACCTTTATTAACAATCGTGCCGGGTTCTAAGTAATCCTGCTTATCTGTTCTAAACCACGTAGACAATGTAAAGTCTTTTAATTGTAATCTTTCGCTATTTTCAACATCTAAAAAATTAGAACCAGTAAGGGTAAGAAATGTGGGTGAAGTTTGAGATTCAACTAATACATAATTAGAGTTAATTAATAAAATACAACAGAAAAGAGTAATTAGTACAGCCGATAACAACTGAAATTTTCTATCGGAATTTTTCATATAATTTGCTCCTAGATTTTTTTTACATTTATTCTACTATTTAAAAATACCCCTAAGATTCGCTACGGTGATCTTTTACATTTACAATACTATTAATAGATATATTAATTAGATAAGTTAGTTTTTCTAAATTATTCTCATTCATTTATATGAAAAAGGTTTCTAGATATTTATAACAAACTAAAGCTTTTTTTATAAATATTAATCATGTTTATGATATATTACATAGTTATTATTCTTTTTATCAGATAATAATCTAGAAATATATAAATACGTATAAACCAAGCGAGTTCTGTTATATTATACATTAAAAATCTTATAACTATTTTTTCTTATGAAAATACTCTATTAAAAGACATAAACCATTTTATTGATAGGTCTTGTTTTATAGATAAAAGATAACGTGAATATAATTTGCTCAAGTTTCTAAAATCTAACAAAGGTCTAGTATATATCATACTTGGCAATATTGTTGGTGCTTTATTAACTGGCGGGTTTTGGCTTTTGCTAGCATCATTGCAGAGTGTAGAAGAATATGGAAAAACGAGTTATATGATTTCTATGGCTTCCTTGGCCTCCAGTTTTGCTCTTTTGGGTTTGAATACAGCTATTACAACTTTCATACCTAAAGGACATGATAAAATTCATGTTGCAGCAAACCAGGTTGTATTAATTTCAAGTATTATTGCTGCTTTAATTGTAGCACAAAGAGATTGGTTATTAGGTTTTTTCGTAGTTGGAATGAGTTTTTGGATGATGAGTATATACGAATTTCTCGGAAGAAAATCCTATAAACAATACGCAATTGCGAATATTGGAGCAAGAGGTTGTCAACTTTTACTTTCCATCGCACTTTATTATATAATTGGTATTCCTGGAATTATAATTGGCTTTACAATCTCTTTTTTCTTGTTTAGTCACAGATATTTTCTTTCAATCAAATATTTTAAAAAAGACTTTAGTGAGATTAGTGGAAAAATGAAATTTGCTTTACATACTTATTCGTTTAATATGTCAAATGCATTATTAATGTACTTTGATAAAATTATTATCCCCCCAATATTTGGATATGCTATTTTGGGGTATTATCAATTAGGTTTTCAATTTTTGATGTTTCTTGGAATGGTACCAATTAGCTTTTTCCAATATCTTATTCCAGAGGAATCAAGTGGAAACAAAAAAACAAAGTTAAGAATAATAGGATTCGGATTATCTATAGGTCTAGCAGCTTTATTATATTTTTTGAGTCCAATTATCATAAATGTATTTTTTCCTCATTATCAGAATTCATTAGATGCTATAAGAGTAATTAGCATTGGAATAATTCCAATGATGATAGCATATGTTATTAATTCAAAATTGTTAAGCGAAGGTAATACAAAAGGAGTAGTTATTGGAGCAATTATTTATCAAATCCTACAACTTACCTTAATGATTTTGCTAGGACGATTGATTGAAGTTACAGGTATCGCACTTGCCGTGGTTATTGCTCTGACTGGACAAGCATTGTTTCTGCTTTTTTATAAAAAACTGTCTAAAAAAGGAGAACAATAATCATCAGCAATACCTTTTTTTATTATCTAAAATTGAACAGTTTTCACAATTTCAAATGCCTCAGCATATTTTGTGTTCATTTGATATCCACGATATATAGATCTTCCAACAATAGCATCTATCCAAAAAGGCCCGCATCTAAGGTTCTGTGATTTAAAACATTTCAAAGATTTTGTTTTATTTTCCATTTCTTTAGTAATATCAACATATAGCTGTGGCCTAAAGGCTTTTTCTGTTAAGCCTCCAGGTATTGTTGTTTCATACATATACAAATTGTTAAGATCACGTGAGGCAGCAATAACAGACTGGGTAAGAATTTGATGATCTTGATGAGAGTCACCTATCCACTGAGTATAAACTGTACTTGTATCATATTTCTTTATTAAAGAATCAACTAATGTTACCATTCTTCTACCAAACACTATATCTTCCTGAGCTAAATCTAAAAATTCAGGAGAGTTACAACCTAAAATAGTAGCAGAAGATATAGCTTCCAATTTTCTTTCATCTTTATTATCAGCAATAGTAAAATTTGGTAGTGTAGCTATAACCATGATTACATCATGACCAAGCTTTACTAGTTTTGTAATAGTACCACCCATACCGATTTCTATGTCATCAGGATGAGCGCCAAAAACTAATATCCTGTCAAAATCACTCATATACAAGTTTTTTTAATAAAAAGTAATTAAATTTTTATTTTACTAATTATATCAATCAAAAGTTTAAATGTTAAAAATATAAAGAGATAATAATTAAAATTAATGGTTTAGATTATTGCTAAACAAATTTAGGAAACATTTACAACCAATTTTGGATAAAACCGGAGTTTTATTTTCATCTTTTGGGTTATCACCAAATACATTATCTTTAATTGGATTCATTATAACTATTATTTCTTCTATTATTTTTGGACTTAATTCCTTACAACTAGATCCACTAGTAAATTTCTCAGCAATAGGTAGTCTTCTTTTGTTAACTGGTGGGTTCTTTGATGTGATTGATGGTAGCGTAGCTAAAATTACTAAGAGAACATCTAGAAAAGGCTCTTTTCTTGATTCTACATTAGACAAGATTTCTGAGGCAATCATATTTTTGGGAATAGCGATAGGAGAATTGGCTAATCCAATATTGTGTATAATAGCAGTATCCGCATCATTGTTGGTCAGCTATACTAGATCGCGTGCAGAAACATTAGGAATTGATTTAAGCGGAGTAGGATTTGGAGAAAGAGCAGAAAGAATACTGATTCTTGCTATAATGGGATTACTTCCTTTTTCTCATTCATTAGAATATGGTGTTATAATAGTGATAGGAATTGCTATTATCACGGTTATACAGAGAATATATAAGACATTAAAAATGATAGAATGATCATCTAAGTCTTGTATTCACTCTTCGTTCTACTTCAGATCTAACCTTGACTATTCCTCTATGAACAGCACAAGAAACACAATAAAATTTGACATCAGTCGCTGGAGAAATATATGCTCCTTGGGCTCTTAACTCTTTAGCTAAAGTAGGTTCAACTAAGGTGATCCTGCCTGTAATCTTTTTTGCTTTATCTCTAGGGACCATAGCACCACACTGACTACAATGAACAGTTCCTGAACTACCCTTTCCTCCTTTGGTACGGCCACGACTAGTACGTTTCTTTGGCATATAATTATGATTCTAAATCCATACTTTAAAGGTTCTGGTAAAATTAACTCTTGTAAATAAAGTCTTTAATTATATGTCAATTACGGGAGATCTAAAAAATCGAATATTTATAAAAATTGAGATTAAACATAAAATGTTAAATTCACATAAGAATAACAAAAAAATTTAACTTTAAATGAGAGAATAGATAAATATATAGAAAATAATGAAAATTGCACTAGTTGGTGCTCATCCTCAGGATACATTATTAATCTCAAAGATTAAAAAAATTCTTGATAATTCGTTTATTCAAACTATTATCATGACTGAAAATAATTTTAATCTAGCAAATCAGGTCGATATAGTATTTATAGTTGGTGGAGATCGAGCGATGTTAGATTATTTTCATAAAGTAGTGGATGAATCTGCTCCAGTTATCGGAATATATGAATCTGAATCTACTGGATTTTTAGCTCAAATAGATGTACGCGATTTGGAAACAAACATTCAAAGACTAAAAAAAAATGATTATAGAATTGATGAGGTTGTTAGATTAGCAGTAAATGTAGACGGAAAGGAAATGGAACCCGTATTAAATGATGTTGCAGTATTTCCAAGTAAAAGTGCTACTTTAATGGAACATATATTACGTATTGACAAATATGACGTTTGGCATGACAATAGCGATGGAGTAATCATATCAACCCCTACTGGATCCACAGCCTATTCAATGTCAGCAGGCGGTCCTATGATACTACAGAATTCAAAAGTTTTTGTAGCAGTATCTGTCAATTCTGTAGACAACACTAGAAGACCATTAATATTTTCGGATAATTGCATATTAGAAATATCAGATATTTTAAGTAGATATCATTGCGAAGTAGTTTTAGATGGTGGAAGAAGATTGGGTATTAAAAAAATTCTAACATGTAGTAAACATCAATATCCAGCAAAACTAGTGAGACTAATTGGTGAGGGTTCTGCTACTTCGTTAATTGCTAAAAAAGTAAAAATTGCTGAAGAATTATTGAATATGCCACCAAGTGCAAAGCTAATATTGAAAATATTGGAATATGAAGGATCTATGAGCCAGAAGGATTTAGCTAATAAAACATTATTACCAGAAAGGACAATCAGATTATCTTTAGGTCATCTTGTTAATAGAGGGTATGTAAAAAAGAAAACATCATTACGTGATGCCAGGCATAGAACATATGAGCTCAAGATTTGAGGGAAGCATTATTAATAAAGGCCTCGAATGCCTGCTCTGGTTTTCCCGGCCGACTGTCAAATTCTGCATGATATTGAACGGCAAAATAAAATTTATGATTAGGAATTTCTAATATCTCTGTTCGTTTTTCATTGTCTGAAAAACCAGATAAAACCATTCCGTTTTTACTTAAAACAGGTAAGTAATTTTTGTTAAATTCAAATCTGTGTCTATGTCTTTTAATAATAAAATTCTTTGAGTATATTTTTGACGCAAGAGTATTTGAATTTATTAGTATTTTATGACTACCTAATCTCATCGTCCCACCCAGAGTATTTATCGTCTTTTGTTCAGGCATAAATTCAACTACAGGATTACAGGTATCTGGATCTATTTCAGTAGAATTAGCATTATCAATTCCACACGCATTTCTCGCAAATGAAACAATAGACAATTGAAATCCAAAACATATTCCAAGAAAGGGAATATTTTCCTTTCGTGCAAAATTAGCTACATTAATTATACCCTCAGAACCACGTTTTCCAAATCCTCCAGGAATAAGAATACCATCAAATTTTTTAAGTAAAGAAATTTTTTCTTTAGAATTAGTATCAAATTTTTCAGAATCAATCCATGCTACTTCCAATTTATTTCCTAGCTTAGCTGCTGCATGAGAAAGAGACTGATACACACTTACGTAGCTATCAGGAAGAGAAACATATTTACCAACTATTGCAATATGTACTTCTTTACTATATTCGAAAAAAGATTTTGCTATTAGTTTCCAGTTAGACCATTTTATAAATAGATTCTGTAATCTTAATTTATTACTTATCATACTAACAATTCCCTGATCCGCCAGAATTTCTGGTACTAAAAAAATAGATTTAACATCGTGACAAGAAAAAACACAATTCGAACTTATGTTAGCAAACAGAGATATTTTTCTCCTTGCATCCTCAGATAGCGTATTTTTACATCTTACTGCTAGTAGATCTGGATTAATACCTATCCTTCTAAGTTCTTGTACACTATGTTGTGTTGGTTTAGTTTTTTGTTCTCCTACTACATCCAAGATTGGTGCTAAAGTTACATGAACAAATAGCGTATTATAATCTCCTTCTTCGAGTTTCATTTGTCGAAAAGCCTCTAAGAAAGGTAGACTTTCAATATCTCCAACAGTTCCTCCACATTCAATTACCAATACATCTAAGTCTTCTTGAATAGATATTTGCCTTAGTTTATTTTTTATTGCGTCAGTAACATGAGGAATTATTTGGACACACTGACCTAGATATTTACCTTGCCTTTCATTACCTATTACTTCAGAATAAATTCTCCCTGTTGTTATATTATGATCCCTAGATAGTTCTATATTTAAAAAACGCTCATAATTTCCTATATCCATATCACATTCCCCGCCATCACATGTCACAAATACCTCCCCATGAGCAACAGGATTCATAGTTCCTGCATCATAGTTTACATATGGGTCTACTTTTACGCATGAAACATTAAGACCTGTTAATTGTAAAATTTTAGCTATAGAAGAAGAAATCACTCCTTTGCCTAATCCTGAAAGAACACCTCCTGTCACAAAAATATATTTAATATGATGATCTTTAAGTTTATTTCTTGTTAATTGCACATCAAAGTATAGATAATCTTCTTTTTATTCGTTTTTAAAGATAGATGTAACCAGCATATACAATTAATTAACATACATAATAATAATAATAAGGAATAAAAAATCATCATTAATAATAATTAATATTCAAAAATATCATAATATAAATGAGACACATAAATAAATACTACTTTTATAGTATTAAGAGTACTATAAATACTTTAGAAATATATTTGCTATAGTACTAATTATTACCTTCATTTCAAGATAAAAATTTAAAGATTTTACTTTTATTGTATTTTTGTTTTAGTATTTTATTGTCATAAAATCCTGCACAAATATGATAAATAGAGTATAAATTTAGATAATTTAGATTTTTATTCCAGCATTATAAAATAATTTTAAGTATCATATTTATGAATATCTATAAATAGTATTTAGAACATTATTCTACCATTAATTTATTAATAAACCTACATAATATTGTATATCCAAATAAATGTTACATTTTTTACTTTATATTTTTATATTTAATAGAAATCTTAACTCTGAATAATTTATACACATTTATTTAAGAAATTAAGATAATAGAAGTATAAATAGTATAAATATAGAAAGATATATACAAATTTAATACATGCGAGGATCCTATGTTATAGTATTGTTTTCTATATCAATTACATTATTTTTTGTATCAATAAAGTCTTCCATAAAAGTATTTTATTTTATTAGTATATCACTATTTTTCGAAAATAGTACCTATCATAATATCAGTTTTTATTTTCCTGCTTATTATCATCATATAATAGTACAGATACTAATGTCCCAAATTAAATATACTTAATTGAATACACTTATGTGATTAAAGACGGCAACTTCACTATCTATTGTTGTATTCGCTATTTCGCTATTATTGATAGGGTTAATGCTAGACGAGGTCGATGCAGAGGAATTGCCAACACAAACGACGGCTATATCTGGAGTTCAAGGATCTAGCCTCTCTGCAATGATAAATAATGCGTTGTGGGGTAATGTTAATTCTAATTTACCTGATTCAACTGCCTCAGAGTATGTAATGGAACAGTTTATTACGATTAATCCAGATGGATATAATGATAATATAATTTTTGAAGAACCCAAGAAAAAAGTGGAATTGTTAAACTCCAATGTTCCTTTTATTTTACCTGTGCCTTTTCCTTAACTATTTCAGATCCTTTCTTAACAAGTTTAAAAAAAATATATTGATGGTCTTGTAGAATAGTATGGATGTTAGCGAAGTTAGCTCAGCCTGGTTAGGGTACGAGCTTCCCAAGCTCGGGGTCGCGGGTTCAAATCCCGCACTTCGCATATTTGCTAAAAAATCATTTCAAAGTTTAAAAAATTAATATTTCCCTTGTATTAGCAGGTTGGATATACTTCTCGATAATTTTTTTAACCTTTCAATGGTCTTGGTAAGCAGTTTTATGTATTAATTCAAAGTAATCTCTTCTATTATATTGTGAAAGTGCAAATTTATTGCCTTTACAAAATGTTCTATGTCTTTTTATAATTTTGAACCTATTCACTTCGAAATTGGTTAGAACTTTATAGTGTGGAAATATAGAGTCTCATGTTGTACAAGTAAAAATGAGTACAAATATATATATATATAATTTAAAATATCTAATTATGATTTCTTTCATGATTTATTAATTTTATTATGTATCCATACTTATTATTAAATAAACGAAAGTTATATTTTAGAAGAGAATAAATAGATAAAAATATTTTTATTTTTTCTTACCTAATGGAAGGCTAAAGAAGAACGTTGCACCAATTCCTGATGAATTATTTTGTGCCCATATTTGACCTCCATGAGCATCTATAATATTTTTTGAAATGTACAAACCTAGACCGGTTCCTTTATCAGATTTAGTTGCAAATTTACAAAATAAGCGTGGAAATATTTCAGGATGTATTCCACTTCCAGTATCTTCCACACTAATAATAACGCTATCATTTGTGTTTTGTATTTTTATCTTTATAAATCCTTCATCCGTAAATTTTATTGCATTACTTAATAAATTACTAACTACTTGATTGATTCTTTCTTTATCTCCAGAGATTTTTATGTGTACAGGCTCATAGACTATTTTTATGTTTTTAGTTCCTATATCGCCTGAAGAAACTTGATTTTGGATGTCTCTAATAGAATTAGATAAAACGTCATTAAGATTAAAATATACTTTTTCTAGCTTTAATGAGTTGCTTTCAATCTTTGTAACATCAAGAATATCAGATGCTAATCTGTCTAATCTTTTTGCATTACGTATTATCAATTGAATCTGTTCTTCTTCTACTTGGACAGTTTTAGTTTTGGGATCAAGATCCTCTTCAATTATTTCTACTTCTCCAAGTATAGGCATTATTGGTGTTCTTAATTCATGTGCAGCGATATT
>DASVEV010000066.1:0-14716 GCA_036380415.1 Nitrososphaeraceae archaeon | reverse complement strand
ATAGCTTGTATTGTATTTTCCTGATAATCGTTAACGATTTGTGTATAACGTGGAATTTCTTTTCTTGCTTCATTAGTTGTTTTCTTGATATTATCTCTAGTTTCATCTAATGCTTTAGTAACTGCTTGCTGTTGTTCTCGTTGAAATTGTTGCTCTGTTGTTGTTGTTGTTGTTGAATGTGTTTCATTTGACTCTTCTTCTTTACGATCGTGTCTTTTTGTTGACATATATATATATAATTAGTATACATGATAGCATATAACTAATAGTATACAATGGTGTGGATTACTAATAACATGCACTAATAATGCACTAATAATAATAGTGTACAGTGATGATTGACTGTTAGGTTTTTTATATTAATTTTCGAACATAAGTATCTATTCTTAATATTTCGGCAAGACGAGACGAACCACAATCTAATATTTTTTCAACGGTAAAAAAACTTTCGGTAAATCTCAGTTAATCCTTTTAGCATTTTAACAGTTCTAATCTTTCATATTTATAATACTATTTCCATGATATTATGATGTGTTTTAGTATTACATATTAGATTATTATCTCAGATAAACTACGTGATGAAATCAAGCATCTTATTATTATTTTAGTTTCATTTGGAAATTAGTTAATTAAGTATTATCAATTACCATTAATTCCCCAATCATATTTTTGTATTCTTCTGCTTTTGAAAATAATTCATAATTTAAACGAGATGACTCTTCGACTGTTGGTTTAATATCTTTGTTGGAACAATAAACAGAATAAAACAAAAGTACTTGTGCAAAGAATGCTCCTAAAAGAAAATCCAAATCGTTGGTTACTGTTCTCTTTAAATCGTATAAGGGGTCCTGAAATACTTGAATTGTATAAGGCAGAGTTTCTATTGTATCTTCAGTAGCTTTAGTAAATAAACTTCTAAGAATTTCTTCTCTATTCAATATTTATTAATAATATGAACTTGTTAAAAGATTTTATTTTATGGAGTATGTATCACACTAACTAATTTAGTTAAATCTTTCATGGTATTTTCCATAATAAAGTAAATGGTAACAATGGTAATTAATTGATAACACACAAAAACAATGTTACCATTTAAATATTTCTTTTTTTAAGAGCTATTATAAGAATATCTGAAATTCTTTTTAAACAAATTTGAAAAAGACAAACGATTATAGAATTATATTTAGAAGAAAAACAATTCGGAAATTTCTATTGAAGTTGCTATAGACTTACAACTAGATTATGAAAGTAGAATCCATTTGCTAATCTTTTTTAATTACATTATATTGAAAAATATTATATTTGAAAAAATTTCTGATATCTTATTCTTCTAAACAACCGGTGGTTATACGGATAACGGTGCTAAAATAAGAGTCTAATATATAGTAATTAAGGAGATAATATTAAAGATTTACTTTAACATATCAATAACATAGATGACATCTATCTATGATTGTTTTAGATATTCATTATAGAAGTTAATTTTTTAGTTAGGTCTTCCATGTTGATGGGCTTTTGAATAAAGTAATCTTCGTTAATTGTTTTACCCAATGTCAATCGAATTTTTCTAAATTCTTCATTGAATGTTGCAATTGCAGTTAAAAAACATATTTTTACTTTAGGCTCTTTTTCTCTTATTTTAGTATATAATTCAAATCCATCCATTTTTGGCATCTTTATATCAAGAATTAACAAATCATAAAAATTGACTTTGTAATAATTCAATGCTAAAATAGGGTCATTAAAACTATCCACTTTAAATCCATTGTCTTCTAAAATTTTCTTTATTGTATAAGTGACATCTGGTTCATCATCTATCAATAAAATTTTTTTAGCCATTGTTATAATATCATTCCCATTAATTTCCTTCATTATATCTTAACCATTGGAGTATAATAGTGTTTAAAGATTGGATGAGTTCTTAACGTTCTAAATTTTTTACCTTTTACTTTATTTTTGATTATGTATACATATCACAAAATACTATTTTATTAATAATATAGATGTGATAAAATACTTACCAGAGGATATAGAATAAATCTAACAAAATAAAAAAAAGTAAATACTTATAATTATCTACATTTATCATCTGTACCTACTACAACAATAAAAGACGGAGATGATACAGCAATTATTCTGCAACTAATACAGCCGCTAAAAATGTGTATTCGTTTTTGTTGTAATAGTTATTGTAGTGGATTTACTCATAATATTAAATAATAATTAGCTTTATAAACGCACAATAAATTAATTGTTATACATAAATTCTACATCATAATGATAAAGCCATAATCCATTCTGCATCTTGAATATCAGATGTTAGAATGAGTGAAAGGGTGTTGTATATAGAGTATAAAAGGTCAAGCAATTAAAAAATCAGTATTCTTACTATTTCTGACTATAAACATAAAATTGCAAAATACTGTTTTTGGGCCACCCATTTTAAGAATAGAATTCATCTATATATTTAGCAACTTCGGCCAGAGTAAAAATACTCCATGAAATAAGGTTCATTTAACGTATATTTAGCTTTTATATATTTGCGTGTAAAACGTGTGTACATATTTAGATAAACTAATTTTGAACATGGGTTTGTTAAAATTTTTGTTAAAGTCTAATAATAATAATTTTATACTACTAACTTTCGTGCTACTATTTCTTCAATTGTTCACATGTTTCAAATACTTGTGGTAGACCTTGACAATGTTAAGGTGAGACATAGATTTGTAACCTATTTATTTAGTTATAATAATAAATGTAAACTTGTTGAAAAAACAGTAGTGAGTATCAGAATATTCTGGATGAAATTATGAGAGATGATAACATGTAATAGCTTAACTGTGATACTATGATTATGAATCTAAAAATAATATAAGATTAATTATTTTATTCCTTTTACTTCTAACAGATAACCATCACTGTCTGTTGTTAGTGTACCATTAATCTGGTATTTGTTTTCGGGGCTGAATTGACTTATTCCTAAGTCTAATACCCCTTTTATGACTTTAACATTTTTACCATTTTTATCAAGTTCTTCTATTGTATTCCAAGAAGCACGTAATTCCATCATCTTTTTGGATTCTCCTGTGTCAATGGTTATTCTTCCTGATAACGATCTTTCACCTGGAACCCTTTCGGCTTGCATCGTTCCATCTTCAAGCTCATACTCACAAGTACCTGTAGGACATAATTGACTTGAATTACTAAGCACAAATTCAAAGTCAGAAACTTGATAATAATCCTCAAGAAATTCGTTTTCATGTGGGACTAGCTGAACTTTTACGGCAAGTTCGGATTGAGTGTTATCCTTTATTTCCCTTATATCTATGTTAGAATTAGATTGAACGTCTAGTATCTGTGGAGTTTGAGTAAATCCATTTAAATCTAGACTTGGTAATGTCAAAGTTAGAATTGTCACGATAGTTGCTGCAGTTAAAATAAGTGATTTAGTTTCAATTTGTACCATAAGAATAACAGCAAATATTCCTATATAAAATTTGCAATACCATATAGAATGGATAAATCTTGGATGAAGGCTAGCGATAAAAATATTATGTTAATAAAGAACAAAAATTCAAGCATAAGTAAAGCCCATTAGTGTTCATAATGTTCGTGGAAGTAACTGTTAAGTGCATCTGGAATACATTATGTAAGCGTAGGCAATTGTTATTCGAACTGGGACTACTTGGTTAGCGGCATCTGGGCCGAAGATTAAAATCTACTCCAAGATTCCATCTTGTGGGCGGAATTCAGTGTTTTGGGATTGTAAAATTGATACAAAAATACTGAAACTTTTAATTATATTATGTTCTTTTTATTGTTCCAATTAAAATTTACTCTTTGAAAATATTCATACAAAATGTTATTAGAGAATATTTTCCAGGCTGAGAGAAGAGATGGCCATTCCCAGATTTAGGTTCAACGTTTCTATCCTATGATGAGCTTGGCTTTGTGTCCCTCATTTACATTCATTGCACATTACTTAAAATATATCTAGAAGTAACAAATTTATACTATAATCAAATTTCGAACTCTATTATTCTTGTCTTTTCTAGTACAAAACTTGTCAGATTTATTCAATTATGGATAATCAAATTTATTTCTGTCAAGAGATTGTATTGGTTATTAGGTAAAATTTTTTATATGTTAATCAACTTATTAGTAGACACAAACATCTGCAATAAAGTCCTGTATATATTAGGGATTCTAATAACTTGTATTTAGCTTTTATTATCAGGAAGTTATTTGTAAATATTTTGAGACTTTTAATGGTTAAATTAAAGATTTGTAAGCAATCTATTTGAGATATTTTTAATCTCATACTTTACAGCAATTATCTTTATTATCACATCTACAATCAGATGGCTCTAATAAACAATTTGGACATATAGCATTACCACAACCAATACAAGTATTATTTCTTAGATTACATGCCCAATGTCTGCATTCAATCATAGTCTATTATTTATAATTTAATTACTATATATGCATCTAGTAATAAAAGATATCAATATTCAAGATAATTTAAGAGGGCCATTATTAAAATTTAGAATCATTTAAGTGGAGTCATGAACCCTAGGAAAATACTGATCCTTCGGGAGTTGAAGAAATATATCTCAATATTCAATTCATACTACTTTGAATAAAATTACATAAACGGTTACAATATTATTTACAATAATACCCTAGAACTTTATAGAATATTAAATCATGTATATTTTGTATTGGTATATCCTAGATCCTCAGCAATATCATCATCATCATCATCTTCTTTTATAATATAGTATATGTGATTTCAAATCGATTCACCATAGGTTCATTGCATTATCAATACATGTTATTTAATTATGTTATTGTAATTTAGGCTGGATTAAATGCTATTCTACGAATCCATTCTTTTCCAAAAGATAACATAAAAAACAATTTGTAAAATACTTGAATTGTAATATTAAATGAAGATCAATAAAACATTCCATAAATTCTAACTTATTTTGAAGGGGAAAATGATAAAAACTTAAATACTTCTCTCCTCGAGTTTATAACATGATAATAACAACAAAAACAAAAAATATAGTCTTATTGGCTTTAGTCTCGACATTTATCATGAGTATAGTATCCTACACCACACAACAACAAAGCTTTGCACAAGGTCTGTTTCAATCACAACAATCAGAACGTAACCAATCATCAGTATCTCCACCAAGCACCACAGAAGAAAAAGAGGATAAATCAGAAGTAGCAAAACCAGCAACAAATGATGATCAAAAAATTATTCTAGGTAATATTACTATTCCAATAAATTCTAACACACAACTCTCTTTAGAAATGCCAGATTCAAAAATAACAGTAGAACCAAACGAGTAACTTCCACTATCTTATTCTTTTTTATTGACATTTTATATCTTAGAAAAACATTATTAGTCTTCATCATAGTCTTTAATTTATCATCTATTATGGTGAACAAAACAATAAATGATCTTGAGTCTCGTTTTATCAGATAAATTTTTTTAGATAGTTTAATTTTGCTCTGAAATAATCCTTTTTGATAATATCTTCAGGATTATAATTATTATCATCAGATGCAGTAGTAGTAATAGAATTGTTTGACATATAGTAAATTGTATTTTAGATTTTATCTACTTATTCTTTTTTTTAAATTACATCAGATCAGAAGCGCATAGATAGAGAGTTGAATATAATACAAACGTTGGTAAAACAAAATTTCAAAACAGAAATAACATTAGATACTTATACAGGATAAATTTAATAACATCAATAACTGGAAGTTAGGAAGTAACATTGTTGAAAATATTAAGTAACATATTATTCTCTAAATTACTATTCATATTTTGGTGAATGACCTTGCATACTTTTACTTAATTTTTCTTCCTTTGTGATGTGATTTTTTGTATGAATCTTTTTTTCAATTCGCTCATCAGTTTTTTTCTCTTGCTTGTTTTCATTATTTGTAGATTCTTACGTGTTGGATTTTCCTTTTCCATTTGTAATTCTTAAAAGCATTTCTCTCATTTCCTGCATCTCTTTTTCAGTAATTTTTCCATCTACAAGATCTATGACAAAAAGCCACATCGTTGCTCCAAGTTCATTCTCTTTAAATAATGCTTCGACTTCTATTTTCCATTGGCTCTTTCTATGCCAGCATCCTATTATGATTGCAAGAGGTACATATAATGCTATGAATGTTATTGCAAATCCTACCATATTTCCTCCCACTAGCCAATCTATGAAAGGAAATCGTTCAATCAATAATGCATATTGAATAAGTATAGAATCTGCAAAATATATTAAAAAAGCAAGGTATATACTATGTCCTTGTCTAAAATCCAACCATCGTATTCGAAAAAAATTATTATTTCTTTTCAATATATTAGGATTTTTTCTTGGCAGCTTGTTCTCTATTGTATTTCCATCTTATTATTTAATAATTTGAGACAAAAGTTTTTACATTGAACCAAGAATTTTTGCATATCAGCTACTTCTTTTCATTTCCAAATTTATATAAAGAAACCACATGTATAGCCTTTCAAAAATATTTAGTAATGATAGAAACACATTTGGTTTATCTCGGTTAAACTCTTTTTGGTTACTTTTCTCATATAAAAATACAGAACTATTGATGAAATAATCCAAAATCGAATATAGAGGACATCTATGTACTACCACTCGCATTATAAAAGTCAATAATAGACGACGATATTGTACGTATGAACGTTAAGGATATAGGATCTATTTCTATTTTGTTCATCGGTAAGAATGAATGCTCTAGTCTACTACTTGAGGCTATCAAGTAATCCTTTAGCTGACAGTGTATTAAGTATATCGGACTTCTTAGCCCATCCTCTTCTGGCTTGTCCTATACCAAATATTAGAAAAGCATAATGTAAAGGATGATGAGCATCAGAATCAATTACCAATTTAACATTATTTTCGACCGCCATTCTTATGAATTCATCTTTTAAATCTAACCGGTCATAATGAGCGTCAATTTCAAGGATTGTATTGGAGTCATTTGCTACTTCAATCAGTTTGGGTATGTTGACAGGATATCCTTCTCTTCGATTAATAATTCTGCCCGTCGGATGAAATATAATATCAATACTAGGATTTCGAGCTGCATCTATGAGTCTAGCTGTCTGTAACTCTATTGGTAAAGAAAAATGAGAATGAATAGCAGCACCTACTATGTCTAGTTTGTCCAAGACGTTATTTGAAATATCCAGTGATCCATCCTTTAGAATATTTACTTCTGCAGAAGATAATATACGAAAATGCTTGTTCTTGTTATTATTATTCATCTTAATTTTGTCATTTAGCTCTGCAATTGTGTTTGCTTGATTTAACAATTGTTTTTCATCTAGTCCATTAGTAAGCCTCAAACTTTTTGTATGATCGGAGATTGCAATGTAACTCAATCCGAATTTGTCTCTTGCATTTAATGCCATTTCTTCTATAGACACTGTGCCATCCGTATTATTGCTATGTACTTGTAAGTCTCCTTTCAAATCATCATATGCTATCAATTGTGGGAGCCCTACTTTCTCTTCTTCTTTTTCCATTCCATTTTTTCCCATTTTTGCTAGCTTTATTTCTCCTCTATTTTCTCGCATCTCTGGAGGAATCCATTCTAGGCCCAATACTTGATACACTTCTTCTTCAGTCACGCCAGCTATTCTATGGCTCTGTTTGTCAAAAACTCCCCATTCATTTAGATGAAGACCTTTAGATATGGCTATTTTTCTCATAGCTACTCCATGTTCTTTACTCCCGGTAAAGTATTGCATTGCTGCACCAAAACTCTCTTCAGGTACAACAAGTAAATCTGCATCAATCCCATTGTTTAGTTTGACAAATGCTTTAGATGATCCTCTTCCGCTTACTTCCTTAACTTCTGGCATATCTATAAAATAATCAATTATATTATCCCCATCTTTTTCAGACATAACTGACACTAAATAATCAATATCTCCTATAGTTTCCTTCATTCGTCTAAATGAACCGACAGCTACTGCTTGTTTTACTCCAGTATTTCCTGAAAGCCGTTCCTCTATTCGCCTTACCAAAGGATAGACATCACCAATTAGTCGTCGTCCTCCACCTTTTCTAAAGAACTGAATCTTCTTTAGAATTAATTCTTCCTTCTTTTGAGAAAATCCAGGAACACTTCTGATTTTGCCTTCTAACGCAGCCTTTTCCAAGTCAGAGATATTTTTGATCCCTAGATTACCATACAGCGTCTTTATTGTTTTTGGGCCAATACCTTCCAAACCGAAAAATTGGCTGACATCTACTGGCAACTTCTCCTTTAGTTCATCATAATAATGTATCTTACCTGTTGTGATATACTCTTCAAGTTTTGTAGCAATAGCCTTTCCAATTGAGGGTATTTCTAGCAATCCTTTTAGTTTTTCTTTTTTATATATCTCGCCTATATCGGAATATAAATTTTCTATTTCATCTGCAGCCCTATTATATGATCTAATTTTAAAGATTGTAGTAGGTTCGCTTTTCTTCTCTTCCGCTGTCTGCAAAATAAATGCTATTTCTCGAAAAATTTTGGCAACTTCAGAATTCGTGCTCATTGCTACATTTTCTTTGTAGCACGACCAGACTTAAACCAAACGATTTAACGAGACATTGAAAGAGCAATTAAATGGTACGATAAATAACCATCTGAAAAAGTATTTTATTCTTACCGGGTAATCATTCCAGGTTATTATCCAGTATTCATCTGGGTCATCTACCTTATTTTTTATTTCTGTATCCACAATGAAATAATTTGGTTTTTGTTTTTTACGTGTGATCTTTTCCCTTTTTTGCTTCTAACAAAGCCAATAGTCTGATAGCATTCTTAGGTCTGTTTTCAAATTTTTTAATATTTGTAGTTTCCATGTTACTATTTTTTTATCTTGTAAATATTAATTAAATGGGTTTTGTACAATATTTGATAGGAAAATTCTGTTAATGAATATCTAGCTTACCATTTGAGTTATTGAGTACTTGTTTTATATCTTTTATTTCTTCAAACTTTTGTTTAATTATCAAAATTCTTTAGGATATTTACTTCTTTTGAATCTTTATCATAGTGAATAAGAATCTAATTAAAAAAAATAATGACAATTATTTAAATTTAATAAATATTCCTTTATATAGGTATATAGGTCACATATTAATTAATGGAATACCTTAAAATATAATATATAAAATATTAAAATTTATTTTTTATCTATAAAGTAAAAGTGTTAAAATAAAATAAGTTCTTCTTGAGTTGACATTCGAACTTCAAAGCAATATTTCTAGTTTATATTATTAATATTCACTAAAATAAAATAAATAATATCTAAATTAAAGATTCAATATTTAGATTAGATGAAAATCAGAAATTCAAATCAGGTAATTTTTCAATTCTCTAATGTTTATACAAGATGAACCTACCTATGCGTTTAGAACCATTAAGCAAACAGTTTAAAATAATGAAATTATAAACATATTCATGCATACCGAACCAATTATTGAAATTCGAAAATTAAAGGAAATTAATATTGAAGGCGGTGTTGTATTTGATGGTTTCCACGGCATTGGTCTTACTAGTACTATAGCTATTGGATGTTTTATTAATTCATTAAAAACTGAATTAGTGGGTATTCTCGATTCTCCTCTTTTTCCTCCTATATCAGTAATTTATGATACTAAACCAAATTTTCCAGCTAGAATCTACGCAAATGAAGAGAAAAAGTTAGCATTCTTTGTATCTGAAGCAATTCTAGAATCATCAGCCTATAGACAAATTGCTCACACAATATTGAATTGGTCCACTCATAATAAGTGCAAGACAGTAATAAGTGTTGCAGGTAGGGAAATTGAAAAAGAAGATAGAACAAAAAAAGAGCATTCCCTCTATGTAATTTCGAATTCTCCAATTATAATGAAGGAATTAAATGATGTAGGAATTTTATCTTTAAAAAATGGCACGGTTAATGGAATACCTGGAATTCTTTTAAATGAAGCAAATTGGAAGAATATTGATGTCGTCGTATTTGTAGTTGATGTCATATCAGGAGTACCAGATTTTAGAACAGCAGCAAATGTTACTCAGGTTGTAAGCAAAATTGTCCCTGAAGCATATTGTGAAATAAAACCATTGATTAAAGAAGCTGAGAGGATAGAAAATAATTTAAAAATGGTAAGGAGTCAAACATCCAATAAATTCAAAGAACGAATGTATAGATAAAATTATCATTTTACAGGCTCAGTTAACTTTATGGATAGAGTAGTAGTATGTACATTTTTCTATTATGTTTTGTGCCAATTTTAGTCTATTTTCTTAATTCATAAATTATCCTTAACTTAACAGAGCCTGAGAAACTTTGATATAATAAATAAATAGAAAACTTTGTATGAATCTTTTTTTCCATTCGCTCATCAGTTTTTTTCTCTGGCTTGTTTTCATTATTTGTAGATTCATTATTTTTTTGTATTTTACAGTAGTTATAATATTATTGCTAACAAAAATATTATTTTCCTTATCAAAGTCTTTTTTATTATCTTAATTTTCTTTATTGTCTTGCCCATTTTTTATATTACTTTTTTTATTTTTGTTGGAAATTATCAATCGATGTTATTTCGAAAACAGGTAATGAATGAATTAGTGAATGTTGCTACTTAATTTTGAATTAAATATATGCAATACATAAGAGAAAAGTATGTTACATCAAGGATTGATATAGATAGAATACTAAAGAGAATAATAAAAGCCATAATCCACTACTATTGAGGGATAAATCCAATAATAGAAGGCTTTGAAAATCAAATCTATCGTTTCTTTGAACTGTAACAATCTTTACGATACATCTTATTTAGTCATTTGAGATAATTTATTATTGTCATAGCCTGAACATACTGCTGATGCAAGCAATGTTGTTATTCCGGTCAGACTATGACAAGATTAAGACGATTTTTGGTTTTCCTATTTGATCTTGGTAGTGAATTAGATCAGAAATACCTAATAAAATTACTATTTATCATTTGTGAAAATGTCTATTTGTAAAAATTATAGTAAAAGAGCATAATAATATTCTCTACCTATCTTTCTATCTCGAGTAATAAATTAATTAATTAATTAAAACTATCACACTAAAAACCATATGCCTGTATATGTATGCCTAAGACCACGACAGAGTATACACATATACATAAACACACAGACTATGGCTCATGATAGGTTCCCCCAATGTAGTGAATTGTAATATAATCACATCATACTCAAGATATTGAAAATTACTAAACCAAGTTAATCGACTAACAATAATAGAAGAACCATAGCCATACTACTCCTACTACAAATGGAGCACAGAGGTATAACAGAATAGCAAGACTATGGCCCTGCTATGGATATGTGTTGACAGATTGTAATATAATATATGTCCCAATATAATATTTAATAATTTAATAAGAAATTTATTTATCATATAGTTAATAAATTGTCATAGTCGAATAGATGAAATCTGGCTGGGATTGTTCCGACTATGACAAATAAAGTGATTGATTGGTTGAGATATGTGAGATATTTGGTGGTAGTATTATCATAGTTATTATTGTATTTATTAATTCTTGTAAACCTAATTTGAGAATTTAATCAACTATCAAGCAATCTATTTATTCATTTATTATTTATTTAAGGAGGATGTATTAATTTACTTGTTTTGGCATTAGATGCTTAGTACTTTACAAAATCTTCAAAGATATAATAGCATTGTCCAACATTGGTACCATAAAATTATCATTGCATACTTTTCAAATCATTTAACCTGTGTAAATATTCTGTTGTTGTATTAATTACATCAATACGTTCCTGTGTAATCTCAAAACCCTTTCCTGACCTTCTATTTTTTTCTCAATAACGAGTTGATTTTCTAATTAGGTTGTCAAAGCTCCCTACATTATAGACATTAGCTTTCCTTTTAAATATTAGGTAATAATTTTAATTAGGTAACTTTTATTTTCACTATGGTGTAGGATATATAGGTAATTGATACAAATAATTTCATTGCAAGAGATTACTAGGTTAACGAAGGCTAATACTAGATCTAACTCTTTACGTGCCACTATTCCAAATAATGTAGTTAAAGAATTAGGATTGCAAGAATCGGATTTTATAGAATGGGATGTTTTTGAAGATGGTAATGAGAAATATGCCAAAATCAAAAAAGTAAAGTAATTGAAAAATGAGTTCTGAAATTCACAAAAATGTTTGTGAAATCTGTGGACAAAAAGCAATTGCGGGTATTTTAGACAATTATGATAGTAATAATCAAATCAGAATAAGATACTCATGTCATGATCACTATTTACAAGTTTATAAAAAGATCAAAGTAGAAAGAAATAATAAGAAATGAGTTCTATAGAGTTATTCCAGTTGAGGAAGATTCTTTATAACATTCGGATTCCATGTGGAATCTGATTCTTCTAGAACTTTGTTTCCATATTATATGTTTATACCCAAAATTAATTTAAATAAATACTGGAAAATAAATAACAAAGAAAATGGCAATGAGTTATAATGGAAATGTGAGAATTTCGGTATAGAACATCCATCAATTTTTATTGTAGTAAGAAAAGATAGAGGTGATGGAATAGGACCCAACGAATTTTGGTGTTTAAAGTGTTTAGGCATTGAATTATGCAAATAACAACCAGTATCATAAATAATGAATAAAAATAAATAATTTTTAATACATATACTGTAATTTACAGATGAGATAAAAATTAAAAAATAATAACAACCTCAATAATAATAGTAATAATAATAACGATATGAGTCAAAAATCATTAATTTGCATATATACAAACATAGACAGAAATGAATTTGCTATTGGGTTAAAGGAAGATGAGAATTTTAGAGCAATGACTAAAGGAGGTGAATTTTATACAAGATTTGTTGATGTTTTTGATCAGATAGTAGATGAGAACGAAATAGATTGGAAACAAGAATTAAAGAAATGGATTAATGCTGCAAAGAAAAATGAAACCATATTTGTTGAAGTTGACCTAAGTGGTTGCAAGGGAGTAGTACAAAGAAAAATAAATTAGATATTTATTGGAAGATGAACTCTAGATATTTTTACCTATTACAAACATAATCCTAATTCTTCAGATTTTGAATCGAAGAAGCAGAGAGAACAAAAGAAATTGGAAAACAGCTAAATGCAGATAGAGTTGCTAAGCAGTATCGTGCATGCTACAATTATATAATGAACAAAAGTATTAACACGTTATCTAGCTTAATGATAATAACAGTATAATGAATAGCAACAGAAATAAGAAGGTTGCAGTAGTTACTGGTAGTTCTTCTGGTATAGGACTTGAAACCTCTTTGTTGTTGGCCAGAAATGGTTTTTATACATATGTAACAATGCGTAACCTTGATAAATCTAAAACAATTACTGATTTAAAACAAAAAGAAAAATTGTCTTTGGAAGTTTTAAAGCTTGATGTCACTGCTGATGAATCTGTTAAAGAAGCAATTCATAGGATAATAAATGAACAAGGAAGAATAGATGTTTTAGTTAATAATGCAGGATATGCCTTAGTAGGACCATTTGAAGAGCTTTCTATTGAAGAATTCAAAGAACAATTTGAAACTAATGTATTTGGTGTTATAAGAGTTACACAATCAGTATTACCAATAATGAGAAGACAAAAATGGGGTACAATAGTAAATATAAGCTCAATAGCTGGTAAAATAGGATTTCCTCTTACTTCTGCTTATGTAAGTTCAAAGTTTGCTTTAGAAGGATTATGTGAATCTATGGCTTGTGAGGTAGAGCAATTTGGGATAAAGGTTATACTTATAGAACCTGGTGTAATTAAAACTAATTTTGATAATAATTTAAAGATAGGAAAAAGAGTCAGTATTGTTCCTAATTCGTCATATGCAGAAATGACACAAAAGAGGATTTCAGGGTTTAAGCCTAGATTTGAAAGTGGTTCTCCTCCAATAGAAGTAGCAACGGTCATTTTAAAAGCAATTACATCAGAAAATCTATCAGAATTAAGATACCTGGTAGGTAATGATGCTTTTAAGTTGATGGAAATAAGAGACAATATATCCGATAAAGAATTTAGAAAATTAATAATGAAAAGCGTTCTACAGTTTCAACAGTAACAATATCCAATACTTAATATTCCAAAAAATAATAGCGTATTTTTGAGATTAGACCATTTATAATATTATTCATTTGGGGCTAATTATATTATTTAACTTAATGTGAATATATATATTTTCTAATTTTTTACTTCTAAATATTATTTCAAATATTACATCTGTATTTTAAATTCAAATATATCCTTATCCCATTTGCCTTTACGGATATAATTTGAGATATCTTTATAGAAGTATTATCATGAGTTTATTATGTCAAGAGTAATACCGATAGCGGTGCTAAAATAAGAGTCTAATGTATGGTAATAAAGAACTTGTACTATGTTGAATTAGGCATTAGAAGAACTTAATTTTAATAAGTTTTGTCATAATCTAATTTGGAAATTATGAATAACACTCTAATTTATTTCATAATTGATATTCTTCTGATCTCCAAATAAACTCATAACTATGAGTATATATATCAATTATATTACCAAAAGGATCTTCACATGAAACTACTTTAAATGACTTTCCAGGAGTCAATTCCCATATCTT
>DASVEV010000065.1:0-3157 GCA_036380415.1 Nitrososphaeraceae archaeon | reverse complement strand
TTTATATCATCTAACTATTCTTTGCGTAGTCCTTTGCACCTGTAAAATCAATCATAACACATGGTTCATTTCCAACTACCCATGCATTATGTCCAGGTGGAATTACAGCTATATCTCCAGGTCCAGCTTCACCTTCAGTTCCATCATCCATTACAACCTTTATTCTTCCTGATACTATGTATCCTGTATGTGGAGCCTCACAACTGTTTGTTTTGACTATGGGTTTGACACAACTCTCCCAACTCCATCCTGGTTCAAAAGTGCTTCTTCCAATACTCGCATCACCAATGTTTCCGATTTCTATTTTACCTTTCTCAAATGTTCGAACTTCATCAGGAGAATTTAGGCTTTTTTTCTGCAACTTTGTTGTTGTTGACACGTTAATTAGGGTGACTATAGTTTGATTATAAGTATTGCTATATTGTTAATATAAAAAAGGAATTATGCAATTATCCATGGCATAATAATTGACACTTAATTGAGTCTTAACCTTCAATTTTAATAACAAAATCTTTTAATATTATGTTACCGAACCCTGTTATAATGAGAATTCGAAGCCCTCTAATCTTGGGATTTTAGTTATTGAGCCCATTTAGTTACTAATAAAACTGAGCAGATAAAGCAGATTATGAAGATGATACATGTGATGATCCATTTGGATAGTGATTTTCTTGATTTTAAAACACTAAAGCAACATATCTTCTTCCAAGTAGAGTATCTTGGGAGATACTAAAGATTCTTATTAAAATAACTAAGAAATTAAGTAACATAAGAATTAAGTAAACTAATGTATAGATATATTCTTACATTTACTTTTTAAACAAAATTATAACAAGTTGATAGTGCAAGTTACAATTTCGCTATCATTAATCTCAATAATAATGATTTTTTTGGTAGTTCAACCATCAATTGAGATATTCTCCCAAGGACAAGATAACACTGATAGTTATGAAGACCTCTATACAAAGCAATATAACCAAAAAGATTTAACAGAGATGACTATTCAAAATTATTATTTAAAGGAAATTATTAAAAATAGGCAAATAACAAATCAATTATTTGAAGATAAAGAAGATGAAATAGCAAATACTACTACTCCTTTTCAATTGAAACCTGGTAAAAAAATAGGGTTTGTAATGCCTACATTCACAATGGCTGCTTACGACAACTACAAGAGTGATTCATTTTACACATTTTATAAAAGATATGCAGGAATTAGTGAAAATGAATTTGTAACAACCGATCTTGATTTATTAACAGCAAATGTTCCTAACATGACCGAAGCTTTTCTTAATCAAAAATCTGATGGTTTACAATATCTTGCAAAACGAATTTCATCTTTATCACCAAATATGGAAATATCATTTTTAACAGACACGGATATACATAATGGATTAGTTTTTGATAATAATAATCAGAATCTTTATGACTTTATAATTTTAGGGCATCAGGAATATGTAACCGAAGAAGAATATTATAATTTGAAAGAATATGTAGAAAATGGAGGTATTCTTATTTTATTTGATTCAAATGTTTTCTATACTGAAGTTGCTTACAATCCAATCGATGAGGAGATTACTCTAATTCAAGGACACACTTGGGCGTTTGATGGCGAGAAGGCGTGGGCATCGGTTTTGGAAAGATGGAAAACAGAAACTGCAGAATGGGTCGGTAGTAATTTCTTCAATTGCGGTCAAGGATGTTATATTGACTTTAATAACAATCCATTTTCATATGTTCAACACGAAGAACAACATATAACCAATCCCAATGTAAATATTTTAATTGATTATGAAGCTCAATCGATTTATAATATCCTTGTAGCTGCTTATGAATTGGATTATGGTAAAGGTAAAGTGATAAGCTTTGGTATATTCGGTGATGATATTATTCTCAATAAAGAATTCCTTAAATTTTTTGATGAGTTATTCTTTTCACATGTCGAAGCAGTATAATGAGATTTGTCATTTATCATACATTAAGAATAACTACAATAAAGTATTATTTAGATCAAGAAAAAGAGATTTAACGAGATATTTATCAGATCCTACAATAGATATCAAATATTTTAATTAATTTATTTATAATATTATATGGATCTATATACAATATTTCAATTAAGTATTAACAGAGATTATACAAATTTATATAAATTATTAAGTAATTTATATGAACTGGTTTTAATTTATGACTAATAAATAAAGTAACCTATTGCTATAAAATCATATTATAGTCAGGAATATCAAATAACATATATTTTTGCAAAATTATATTCAATACAATAAATTTCTATATAGAGAAATAAATTTAAATATTTGTTTGCTATCCTTTTTATAAAATGACATTAAAATATTTTCTGATTGGACTAATTTCTATTTCTATCTTTTTTGCTACAGCATCTACCGTGTCTCCTGCCGCTTTCGCTCAAAATTTAACAATCTTTAGTCTCTTTGTAAATGAAACGGGGGGCATTAGTGGTACTGAACACATATTAGAAGGAACTAACGAGGAATTAACTAATCAATATTATAAGTTAGGTGAGGAATTTGATAAGAAAACAGGTATAAAGCCTGGTGATCCAGTAACATTCGTGTTTAAAAATAATTCTGCCGTGACCATACCCTATCCAGGAAAGTATAAGAATGTCGTAGCAGAAGATTTTCTAAGAGAAGTTATTCCCCTTGGCGGAGATAGAGATTTTATATGTTGGTATTATAGTTCAACGCAGCAAACTCATTGGGTCTGTGGACACTGGTAAGAAGGTAGATTCTATAACAAATGGATTATCAAGATTAAAAATAATAATGAGGATTTTCCAATTTATCTTTTTTTATTTTCTATAAAAAAACTTTATTAGAAATTTATCCAATTAAATCCATCCAAATTAAAATTTTATTTAAAAATTTTTAATCATAAACTTTATCTATTATGTTACCGAACCCTGTTATAATGAGAACTCGAAGCCCTCTAAGCTTTGGATTTAGTTATAGAACCCATTTGGCTAATAGAGCCCACAGAATTGAATTGATAATATGACAAATACAAAATTTTAATAAGATACAAAATTGAACCTTTGCCTTATTAATTAAATGATGCCTTTTCTCCGTAACATTCACATTATATAGTTTGAGTTATCGTAGATTCCATCAGTTGTATT
>DASVEV010000064.1:0-2972 GCA_036380415.1 Nitrososphaeraceae archaeon | reverse complement strand
ATATAGAAAAATTAAAAATTGCGGAACTCTTAGAATAATTGATCCAAACAATGTTATTCGGCTCCACGACACAACATTCCCCTCTACATATAACAGTTATGATTACATACATAAACGAGTTCTTATACTACCACATGGACCTGATCCAGTATTTTGTGGAATTAGAGGAGAAGAGCCTCAAGTATTACATAATAGTTTAAAAATTCTGGAAATCAAAGAAGATCTAGCAGGGTATATGATTTATCGTTCTAATCAAGGAACTGGAATGCATTTACAGAATGAATTGAAATTGTCCACGATAAAATCTTTCACTTCTGGATATTCTGCCTGTGTAATAGTAACAAATCCACAAATTATTAAAGGTGGACATGTATTATTTACCGTTGAAGACAAATTAAAAAATGTTTGTTTGGCAGCAGTATATGAACCAACTGGATTAACTAAGATTGCTTCACAATTACATATAGGAGATCAAATAGAGATCGGATTTGGTGTTAGAAAAGCTACATCAATACATCCAACAAAGGTATTAAATATTGAATATATTTTTATCCAACAACTCACACAAATTTATAATACTATTAATCCAGTTTGTATAAATTGCAAAAAGAGAATGAAATCAGAAGGAAAAAATAAGGGGTACCAATGCAAAAAATGCAAAATAATCAATAAAAACTGTAAAAAAGTACTCTTATTAAAAACAAGATCAATAAAGGAAGGATTATACATTCCTACCTTGAAAGCTCATAGACATTTAACCAAACCTTTTCACAGATATGGAAAAGAAAAGACTAAATTTTTTGAATTTGGAAATGTAGAATTGTATTCAAAATGGTTTAAAGATATGGATAACCAAAAAAACAGATAGCGGGGGGTTGATTTGAACTTACGGCTACCGTGTATAAATATTCACGTTGGTAGAAACCGCTCTGCGGGTTATGAGCCCGCCGGGATAACTTTGCCTATTATATATCTGGCTTCCCCACCCCGCTGATTCCTTTTTTGATTTTACAACTATATATCTCTGTCTATTGAAATTTAAAATATTTTTCGATAATTCTTTAATATACTATTTAATAATATGTAATATTTATAATAAAAATTTTATTAATTTAATTATTTATAATGTTTTGTTCTATATTAGAACACCTAAATAAAAAAGTTTGTACAGTAAATCATTAGAAAAACTTACCAGGCTTCTATAGCGATGCGGGAGGTGGGATTTGAACCCACGAACCCCTAAGAGATGAGGTATCTTAGTCAAATGCTAAAACTTCTGAGCGTCGTGTCAGATTAAAACTGATCTGATCTCACGCCTTTGACCATGCTTGGCAACTCCCGCTTTCTATATATGAAATCCTTAGTGAAATAATAAATTTTTCATTATAATAATCCTTCATAAAATGAATAAGAAATAATTAAATATTAATCTGCCTAAACATTAAATGCTCTACTTAACATTATTAACTCTGGACCACTGGTCATATTTCCGACTACCACTGACTTGGAATTAGCAATAATACCTGATGCCAAATAAGGGATCCCACCGTTAATTGTTACTGGTTCAACATTAACATTTAAAATATTAGAAATTGTCTTAATTTCATCATCTGATGCATTAGGATAAACTACAGCACCCTTATTTGTGGCAACTATCATTGCTCCTGTTTGAATGAATCCTGAAATACTCATAGAGGTAACGGATACCCCTAAAATATCTTGTATTTGAGTTTTTACATCATTACATAACGGTGACACTATTGCTCCGTGATCGTTTGTAGCTATTAAATTACCTATTGCAGTATACTTACTTTTCAAGCGTTCAACATTTAATTGACTTTTTTCTTTTAATATATTAATCTCTTCGTCTGAAGTAATGTAAGAAACTAGTATTCCATTATTATTGATAACCATCATTGGCCCTAATAATCGTGTGTCAGCAATTGAAACATAAATAGTATCTGTAACTTCTAAATATTGTGATAACCTATTAGTTTTTGTTGGAGCAAATCCTAATGGAAGTACTATAAAATTATCATTACATTTTACAAAAATTCCAATATTTGGACTTTTATAAAATGCATATTTGTAAATTCCCAAGATCTAACAATTATTATAAATATTAATATGAACTTATTGGAATATTATAATACATATAAAAAATTAGAGAATGAAGTTCATCTATCATCTATCTATAACTTGCCCAAGACCAAGTTTGATTGTTAATGGATCGGATAACTGCTGTGTTTTTTCTAAATTAGTTAATTGTATAACTGCTGTAACTGTTTCAATAGATTTATCTGCAATATTAGTAGCAAGTTTTATAGATTCCGTATTATTATAATTAAAACCCTGTGGGTAGGAGGATGTTTTAAGCAACGTACCGTTTATAGAGTATACTTTCATTACAGCGTTAATTGTTTTATTATTCAATCCAGCAGCATCACTTGTTTTATTATTATTCAATCCAGCAGCATCACTTGTAGTGAGAGATTTTAGAAGCACTTTTATCTGATTATCTTGATTTAAAGGAGATATAAAATGAGCATAATCTATCTCCATAGGAAATGTTTGTATAATACCATAAGCTTCTTTTATTAAAATATTTTTATTCTCTAAGGAAAATGATTGAAAGAGATAAATTGATGAAAGGGATAATAATACAAAAAATACAATAAAATTTTTATTAAATTGTTTTATTATATTGAAATTGTTCATAGACCATTACTTGGATTAATATCTTTAGAATAACATTGATGTTAAATTAATTTGACAAAATACTATATGATTGTAATAGTGAAAAATAAGATTCACAAATATTATTATGTTGATTGTGTTATTTTGAAGTTTCCGTCAATAATTTGAATAATATATTTATTATTTTTAAAAAATAATTCAAGTTTGTCTTCTGTTTCTTTGATATCCACAAGTTCTTGACCTTTCATATCAGTAAATTCTACCATAAATTTATG
>DASVEV010000063.1:0-8030 GCA_036380415.1 Nitrososphaeraceae archaeon | reverse complement strand
TTCTTTTTCTGCTTCAATAAAGTCAGAAGCAATATCTTTTACAGTTTGAATAGTTTGTTCTTGATATTCAGCAATCCTTTGTGTGTATCGTGGAATCTCTCGTGTAGCTTCATCAGTAGTTCTTTTTACATTATTTAAGGTATTGTCTAGTGTCTTGTTTATTGCATCTTGTTGTTGATTTAAGGTGTTATTGTAGTCTCTATTTATTCTTTCATTGAAATTAGTGGTATTGGTGTTGTCTGTGCTAAATTTAGGTGTATTTTTATCATTTATTTTTTCTTCTTTTACTGACATAATTACCCTAAAGTTATTAATGTATTTATACTTAGGTAAGAATATCTAGTGGATAATCATATTCTGTAGATATAATTCTGGTCAATCTGCTGGTCATTATTCACTCAAGCTCCATCATTAAATCCATAATTGAAGTATCGCAGTATGGGGTAAAATTTCTGTAGAGGAGAATTCCTTAATATTAGATCTATTAGCTTTAACCTTCCTCTGTTGCAGAATTATGATAACATCTACCAAAGAATTAATAGTGAAATATTTGATTGATTTTGCTAATGGTTTGACAATTCCTTAATTTTTATTCTTTATTTTTTAAATACTAATAGAAATCACGTAAGTATTGAAAATAAATTTCATATTATATTTGTTATAGTTACAATATTCAAATAGTTTTTTTCCTACAGCTCCCTAACCAGTCCAGCAGCTTTTTCTATTTCATATGTGCTATTAAATTCAACATTTTCATCTAAATTATTCTGAATAGCTTCCAAAACATCATTTACCCTATTTCCCATAGAAGGAGATAATCTATTTAGATGATCCTTTATCTTTTCCTTATTTGCAGGAAAAGATATTCCTTCAAGTAGGTTTGCAAGTTTAGATGCCTTTTTTATATCGATAGGAGAATTTTCTGCAGATTTTCCCTCAATATCTCCTAATCTAGAACCATCATTTTCACTTTTTTCGGTAAAATTTGGATTATCAGAAACATATGCCATTTAATTTCCTCCTCCTATTATTAGTTATTAAAGATGCAAGGTAAGTCATTATTACAATAGGGACATTATACTATAAAACAACTATTAGTAATATAATTTATGTTCTATTATAACAGTAGTACGAAAAATCAAAACATGAGTGAAAAAAGTAAAAACAATACAAAGTAAAAGATTAGGATAAAACGTTTTATAGTTTTAACCTTCTTAAACAAATGAGTTATAACTATTGAAAAAAATTGCATGCCTGGCCTTCAACCCCTGCCGCTACTCGTATAAGCCCTAATCTGTAATATGAGAATACAAGGTTAAAAGAGAAAACTAATAATAATACGTGAGATAATTTTAAATTTCAATTGTGAAATATATGTTTATTTATATTTTGATATTACTTTTCACATCACCTATTATTATTATTAATACTAATGAAATGTCACTGACAGCCGGAATTGCACAGAAAGAAAAAATCGATTCTGACAACTCCGTATATGCTCAAGATACCTTTTCTGCTATAGGACAAATAAGTTCCTTGGTTATTACACTACCAGAATCTAACTTTAACATTACAAATGTATTTAAAGTAATTTTAACAGGAGAATGGACTTTAAGTGTGAATAAAGGAAATGTAACTAATTTCTCAACAAACTTTCTTGCATCTCCTATGGATGGCTCAAAGAGTCATATTCATCAAATAACAAATTTTAAACTTGAGAATGGTAGTCAAAAAACGATAGTTCAACTAACGCCAGGTAACAGCTTAACAGTAAATGGAACTGCTGACATAAAAATTAATGGCCAAACTATATGGAATAATGCTGATATATCAATATCTATTTCTAAAGGAAGTACAATTGCAATTGATCCAGATGATGAAGATACCAATAATCATTTTGGAGAGCAACAGGTTTATGGTATAATAACTAAATTAATAGATATTAGTAATTAGTTTCAGTAAAAATAAAAATAAATATAATTTAGAAAAATACATGAAAATTTTTGAAGATACTATTGTATTGTATTATTTTAGAATAAAAAGAAAATCCTTTTGATACTTAAAGTGAATTTTAAAAGATAAATATATTGTTTATCAAAACAATACTATATCAGATATATCTATAGACAATAAACATATTAAATATATACTATAATATGTATATTCAAATGAAATATAAAACAAAACTTTTTCCACATCATACGTATACTATGAATAGACATGACAATTTGATAGAGAGGTATCTTGAAATGTAAAAAAATTATTGTTGAGTTAATGGGTAGATTATTATTGTATATCTAGCGGAGGAAAATAAGGAATTACAAATTTTCCTAATTCTTCCAAGACATCATCTGCGGGGCGTTTACTATATTTAAGATTAAAAAAGACATGATTCACTCCAATGTCTTTTAGATCATTCAAATATTTAATCAAATTGTTTCTTCCCAATCGATATCCTAAATGAATACGATCAGGATTTGTATCCGGATCTTTAGTCAAGTCTATATATAAAGACTGAGCAAAGGGTTTAAAATCATTTCCAGTTCTTCTAACTACGTTTTTCCAATTAGTTACAATATGTTGCTGTAAAAGGGTGTCTCTTGGATACATCAACCATCCATCTGAATTTTCAGCAATCCATTCAATAGTTTGCCTACTATATCCTGTAACAAATAATGGCAGTTTTTTAGATGTAAGTTTTGGTAAAAGATCGCCTTCGCCAGTCAAAGAGCCAAAAATTGAATTGTATCTTGGAAAATTTTCAGAAAGCAAACGATGAAAATCATAAACAGATTCTCTAAAAAGTATATCTCTTCGCTCAAAATTTCGTCCATATGCAGGATACTCAATAGGCCTATCCCCAGCTGCTATTCCCAATATTAGTCGACCATTGCTTAATTGATCAATTGAAGATGCTCCTTTTGCCAAGTCAATTGGATGTCTTAACGGAAAAATAATCGCTGCAGTCCCTAATGGAATATTTTTTGTTTGTCCAGCAATATATCCCAAGTAAGTCCATGGATCATATATTTGTCCTACATCTCCAAAAGTAGGATCATATAAAGGGACGTCACGAAACCATAATCCTGAGAATTCTAATTCTTCAGCACGTTGAGCTAACTCCACCTGTCTCTCCATTTTTGGAATCGAACCTTCATAAGCTTCAATAGCAAATAAAACTCCTAAAGTAAGGTGTTTTGGTTTAAACATTAATTTATAAGCTCTATTAAAAAAAGACATTGTTGTTATAATAATTAAATAAAACTATAAAAAGAAACCTTAAAGGTCATGTTTACTAAAACAACTCCTTTTTATCATAATTCCATGAATTAAAGTTTAAAAATGATTTTACTTATGGTAACATTGATATTTTACGTAAGTTAACGTTTGATTCTAAAAATGCAATATGTTGATCCCAATTATAAAAAGATACGTATAATATTTCACAGTAAATGTTCAAATTCTTTATTTATTATACTTTTTATTAAAATGGCATCTAATTAAAATAACATTTAAGTAATTTATGAGCTCAAAGCAAACAGGAAAATTATAAATGATGATTGTTAATGGTTGAACCATTAGAACGTCCCCTTTCATCGTATATTCATACTCAATATGTCACTGCTGATGAAAATTCTTCTGTTGCTGAAGCAGTTAAAATATTGCAACCTAAAAATGTTGAGATTATTCTAGTTACATCATCATCAAATGGAAAATATGTTGGAATTGTAACAGATAGTGATATTTTAGAAAAGGTTGTTATGAAAGGAGAGGATTCTGATTTAGTATTTCTCAAATCCATAATGACATCTCCCATAATAACATTACCTAGTTCGTCAACAGTAAGACAAGCAATTAAAGTAATGCGTTCTCACAAAATAAAACATCTCCCTGTTACTGATAGTACAAATAATAATAATGAAGAAGGGAAAATTATTGGTACAGTAACACAAGAATATCTTGCAGAAGTAATTCGTATCGCAGTTATTGAGAAAACCTTTAGAAGTTATAGGAAAATTATAAGAGAGCATTACAAACCAATTTTTGCAAATGTAGCTATTATAATGCAATTTACAGGATTACTAATGGTTGTACCTGCATTATTAGGCACAATTTGGGGAGAATGGCAATCTTCAATTGGGATTTACTTGGCATTTGTAGGAATGTCTTTAACAGGATATGTTATGAATACATTAGGAGAAAAAAGCCCACTCAATCTAAAACAATCATCTATTGTTGTTGTATTAAGTTTTGTATTGTTGAGTTTATTTGGTAGTCTACCATACATGTATATCAATCCATTTTGGGAAGGAATTGATTTCTTTTCTCTTTTTGCAAGTTCGTTCCTTGAAAGTGCATCTGGGTTTACAACTACAGGTCTTTCTACAATAATACATCCTGAAAATTTGCCTGATAGTTTTTCATTTTACCGCTCCTACACAGAATGGGTCGGTGGATTAAGTTTTGTTTATTTAGTTATGGCATTGTACTATCCAGAAACAAAATTAGCAGGAATGAAATATTTTCTAGGTAGTGGAATATTAAGATTCAAACAATTACTTTCTACTATTAGTATTATCTTTGTAGTTTACACAACAATTTTTGTTTTATTAATATATATTTTTGGACATATAAATATTCTAGATTCAATATCGTTAGCCTTTACTACATTAGCAACCGGTGGATTTGTACCTACTTCTACTATCCTTACTTCAGAAAATTCGATTACATTGGCTATAATTATGGCTGGAATGATAATTGCAGCATTACCTTTTGCATTTCATTTTGGTATTTTCAGTAAAAACGTAGAGGCAACAAAGGAAATTAAGGAAATTCTAATATTTCTAATAATTATGACTTTCTTCATCTTTTTATTTATACTTATAGAACCTTCATTTTCAGAAAATGATTTGCTTTCTTCTGTATTTCATGTAATTAGCGCTTCAACAACTACCGGATTCCAATTTCTTAATTTATCTCATCTATCTATTAATGGTAAAATATTACTAATTGTAGTTATGCTAATAGGAGGCACCGCATTTTCTACTGCTGGTGGAATAAAAATAGCCAGATTATTACTAATTTTTGAAAAATTGATTAACAATAAAAAATATATCTCCACGTTTAACAATAAAAATCATAATAATAGTCAGCAGCCTCCTCCAGGAATTTCAGCAACTGCAATTCAATTTCGTAAAAAAATTCAGCAAACTTTCAAATCATATTATCAAGAAAAAAAATTAAAAAATAATAAACAAATAAGTAGTATAGTTCCTCTAGATAAGTACAAATTTAATATTCTTTCTGATAAAGCATTTAAAGAAGCATTATTTGTTATTGTTCTTTATATTTTGTTTACAGTCGTAACTGCATTATGTATTTATTACTTGAGTAATAATAGTATTATTTTTATTGATGCAGTATTTGAAGCAGCTACTACCATTTCAAATACTGGCCTAACAGTAGGAATAACAAATATGGATTTGGATTCAATTTCTAAAATGATTCTATCTTTTAATATGATAATGGGAAGATTTGAAATAATAGCTATACTCTATATTTTTATCTCAAAGTTGAGAAAATAGTTGTTGTTAAATGTAATATGAAGTAATAGTTGTATTCATTTATAATTTAAATTAGAAATTATATTCTTGAAATATTGTAGGTTAAATTAGAATAAATTAGGAAATGTTAGAGTACTAATTATATATTTCAACAATGGACAGACAAGTAACAACTACTCAACTTTTAGTTAATGTAAAGGAATGATTTTTTGTTTGTACTATATAATGAATATTCTTTGCCAACAATGTTTAATATATATCAAATTTATCTTCTATATCAATCGAGAATATCGCTTATTTGTCTAAAAATATCAATCCACATGGACCATGTTAATTTTCCTGTATTGGTATTTTGTCTACTAGGATGATATGAGGATATTAATATCTTATTACTATTACCTATATGATAAATCAATCCATGTCTAAACTTTATACTTTTTATTTTATGAATCTTACAAAATTCATCAAAAGCTAATTTTCCTAAAGTTAAAAATATTTTACTAGTTTTACTTAGTAGTTTTAATTCCTTAATTAAATATTCATTACAATTACTAATTTCTACTAATAGAGGTTTGTTTTTTGGTGGAGCACATTTTACTGCAGAGGTTATATATACATTATTTAATATTAACCCATCATTTGTATCATTACTAAAAGGTTGATTACAAAAATTATATTCATATAAAGCCTTCACAAGCCAATCTCCAGAACTATCTCCAGTAAACATTCTTCCTGTTCTATTTCCTCCATGTGCAGCGGGAGCTAGACCGATTATGATTAAATCAGCATTTATATCTCCAAAACCACATACAGGTTTGGACCAATAATTTATATTTTTGAATCTTTTAACTTTTTTAGTTCCCACATTTTTGATGTATTCTGATAATCTTACACATTTACTGCATTTCGCAATACTTTGATTTAGAAGAATTAAATTTTCTAAATTAAAATCCTGAAACAATAGAAATACAATATATTTGTAAAATATAATGTTATGGTAAACTTTCTACTACTATTCCTCTTTTGCCAAATTATAAATATATAGGAAATTTTTAGCTTTAATTGGATTACTTTAAAATTGAAAGTGAATCGATAGATAAATGAAAGTAGAATAAAGTTTGAAAAAGATAACGATGACATATAACAAGAGATTACCATCTCAGAAGCCTTTTGAGAATTTTTCTTTAATCCTATTTATTTACAATCTCTTTAACTCTTCCAACTATCCCACTCTCTAGAATAACCTTAATTCCATATGGGTGAGTTGCTGAAGAGGTTAAGATTTTCTTTACTATTCCTTCGGTCAATTCTCCAGTCTTTTGATGTTGTTTTTCTATTATTTTAACGATAGTGCCTGGTTTTATATCCTTCCTCTTTATACTCTCCAATATCTTTTAATTATTTATGAAATTTTATATAAATTGTTAACCAACAATAAGCTTTAAAATGCTTAATAATATTGTTCGAAAAGTTATGAGTAAGAACAACATATACATACACATGCCTGAATTTAGAGTAGTTATTATTATTATTGTCATACTCTTTCAAAAGAGTTCCTTGGATTTCCACTATATCTTTCCATATATTTCCTTGATAGACAAGCGGATAAGAGAACTAACAACATAAAGGATCAACCTCAGGACTAGTAGCAAATATTACTATATTGATGGTTTGTTCAAAGTAAATAAAAATTAAAAATAAAACAAGTGCTTACAGAACTTTTATAAACTGAAAAACATCAGTTAGCAAAGACAATCCTAGAATATTTGAATATATATTAGATTATTCTGGAGAGAATGAAAAATTTAAAGGATTTTTATAACCAAGGGGGAATTTAAAAGACAATGAAAAATGGATTAGACATACCATAAAATTTCAGATGTTGAATATATTCAGGTCTATAATGTTCTTAAGTTAGAATCTTAAAAAGGAGAATATTTAATTAGCTAATATAATATAAGAGACCAACTAAATAGATAATTTAAAAAATAACCTAAAAAATACAAAAGATTATCGGACTAGGTTTAAAAATTTATTAAAGTCTAGTTGTTCTTTCGTTGCTATTGTTGTTGTTGCTGCTGCTGTTAGTATTTACCTCTCTATTTTGGCTATCAACTGCTTTTATGTAATTGGTGTTTGTTTTTGCAAAAGCCTTCAGATTATCACGTGTTTGTTCTAGTGCTGTATTGTATACTCTCATATTTGATGCTAGAGCATTGTTTATTAGATTGGCAGTATTTAACAGGTAACTTGTAAAGTTATTTACCATTACCGCATGATTTTCTGCGATTCTTTGTGGATTATACAAATCCCATACACCATTACTATTTCTATCTACTTGTGATTGAAAAGAGCCTATTACTTCTTTTTCTGCTTCAATAAAGTCAGAAGCAATATCTTTTACAGTTTGAATAGTTTGTTCTTGATATTCAGCAATCCTTTGTGTGTATCGTGGAATCTCTCGTG
>DASVEV010000062.1:0-2994 GCA_036380415.1 Nitrososphaeraceae archaeon | reverse complement strand
GAAATGAACAATTAAGATTTCAGCATATAGAGAAGGATATCAAAAAATACAAGGCCATAAAAATTTCAAATGAAAGTAGAAGTATTAGAAGAAATATTATGACTAATAACCAAGAATTAGAAACAAAAAGAATAAAATATACTGATGTTGGCTCAGAACTGAAAAAAACAAAACAAGAGTTAGAAAGTTTAGATTTAGAGAAAATGAAATTTATTAAAGAAGTAGACCTAATCAATAAGGAAAAAGCAGAGATCAGTAATAGGATATCATCAATCGTATATGATGTAGAGAAATCAAAGGCTATTTTGAAAGAAACAATTTCAAGAATGGAGCAAATTGATAAAAAATTAAGAATTGCAGAGATTACAGAAATGGAATCAAATGTAAAAATTAAGAATTCTCAGAATGAAATTGCAATTTTAGAAAAAAATAGCGAGACGATAAGCAAAAGGAAAGATATTCATACCTTTGAGTTAAAAAGTTTAGATAATCATATATTAAACCTAACTACTAAGACCCAGAAAATAGAATTACATAAAAGGAAGATAAATAATCGATACGAAAAAATCCTGCTCTTGAACAACAAATTTGAAGTTAATAGTCTAAAAATAAATGAAAATTTGAAAATTACTTTAAACAATAAGGTGGAAACAAATTCTAAAGTAAAGAACTTGAAGGATAAGATATCATCAATTTCTCAAGAATTAAAAAATAATATTAACTATGTGATTGAATTGAGAATACAGATAGAAAAAATTCATAAATTTATATTGAAAATTGAAAAAATAATAAAAGATTTTAATGATGATATAGAAGAGTCTAAAATAATATTGAATAATTCAGATACCGAAGCTTTAAGATTTTATGAAAAAAATAAGATTTTAACTGAATCTATGTCTGAAGATTTAACTATTTCGGAAATAATTAAGGAAAAAGAATTACCTATTGTGGGTATAGTTCATGATTTAGTGAAATGGGATAAGAATTATCATAGGCCGGTTATGGCTGTTGGATCTGAATGGTTGAAAGCAATAGTTGTTAATAACGTAGAAGATATGATAAAAATTGCAGAATTTGCTAAAGTGAAAAAATTACCTAGGGTAAAGATAATTCCCTTAGACATCATACAACTTTCGGAACCAGTTGTATTATATGAACAGAATATATCCGTTATAGGTAACTTATCTACTTTTATCAAGTCTGATAATAAAAAATTAATTGATTTTATTTTCGGAAATACCATTGTTGTTAGAACAGCAAGCGAAGCTTACAAGCTCTCATTAGAAGGGTATCGATCAGTATCAATCGAGGGGGAATTTTTCGAGTCCAAGTCAAAAGTACTTTTAGTAGATTATAATTCTGCAGTTATTAATTTTGTCACTGAAATCAATCTTAAAAACGATATTGAAAGTCTAAGAGGACTAATATTAAAATTAAAGGATTCACTTTTGAAAAAGACAACAGAGCATCGCAATTTACTAGATAAATTAAAAAATTTACAATCTGAAAAAATAGGGTTAGAAAATAAAATCAAATATACAGAAGATAAAGTTAATTTTCAAAAAAAAATATTAGAGGATGAGAGAATAGAATTGAAGGGATTAGAGATTTTACAAAGTAAGAATGAAAGTGATTATAAAAATGTCATAATATTGCTAAAAAAAATTAAAAAAAGATTTTTTTTAATTGCTGGTACCAAAAAAAAAATGGAAGAGAGCCTGCAGAAAATAAAATTAAGTTTTGAAGAAACAAAAATAGCTGATTTAAATTTAGAAAGAAGCAAATATCAAACTATACTTGAATCAGATAATCAGGAATTACAAAATATTGTGATTAAACTTTCGGAGAAAAAAAATGGAAGAGATTTACTCTTAGAAAGAATTAACACTTTATATGAAGAAAGGAAGATTTTGACAAAAGAACAGTCTGACAAAGAGGTTTGGATGTCAGACTTAAAAGATAAAATAGAAAAAGAAGAAGAAAATTTAAATTTTTTACGAGATAAAGAACAGAATATTATTTTCTCATCTGGAGATACATATACAATATTACAATCATATGAAGAAAAAATTAAAAAATTGTTAGACCATGAAAGGAAACTTTCCCGAGAATATAGTTCCCTCGAAAGAGAAATTGTTTTATTAGAAAAAGAAACTTCGAATTTGAAACAATATGAAGTTAAATTAAATAACGACCTTATGTGGCTAGGATATAAAGAATTAAATGAAACTAACTATGACGTCGATAATCTTGTAATTCAATTATCTGAAGAATATGAAATATTAAAAAGTAAAATAAATTTAAGAGCTGATGAAAATTATATTCAAGTTGTTAATGGATATAGAGGAATGTCTGAGAGGAAAAATGATTTAGAAAAGGAACGAAATTCAATCGTTATTTTCATTGAAGAAATATATAAAGAGAAAAAGAATCTTTTTATGGATGCTTTCTTAAAGATTAATAAAGATATAAACTTTATTTTTTCTACTATTATTGGCGGCAACGCTTGGCTAGAAATTGAGAATGAAGAAGATATTTTTTCAAAGGGAGTTAGGTTAATAGTTCAATTTCCAGGAAAGCCAAGAAGAGATTCTACCGCATTATCAGGTGGGGAAAAGACAATGGCAGCAACTATTTTCCTCCTTGCCCTTCAAGCAATTAAACCGTCTCCATTCTACTTAATGGATGAGGTAGATGCACACTTAGATGCACAAAATACTGAGAGACTATCTAAGATATTATTTGAACGATCTAAAAATAACCAGATAATTCTGGTAACATTAAAAGATTCTACTATAGCAAAGGTAGATCAGATTTACGGAGTCTTTCCAAGAGAAGGAGTTTCTCACATTGTCAAGTATAAATATCATAAAAAGGAATTAGATGAAATCCCTTTAACTTAAACGATTAGAAATAAAGGTAGGTCAAATGGATTCATAATTATAACACCGAATAAAATGTGAATGATTTGCTTCAATTAATTCTGGCTCAGTT
>DASVEV010000061.1:0-2791 GCA_036380415.1 Nitrososphaeraceae archaeon | reverse complement strand
GTTAGCTGGAAATATTTCTGGGGGTTTATTCTTATCATCATATCCATAACCATTATCATATGTTGATTGTTGAGAGGAATCTACCCTATAATTATCAGAATAGTCTTCTTCGTATTTTGGTAAATTGTTGGCGTAATTACCTTTATCGGAATAGTCTTCTTCGTATTTTGGTGAATTGTTATCGTTATTACCTTTGTCTGAATCTTCTTCTTCGTGTTTTGGTGAATTGTTATCGTTATTACCTTTGTCTGAATCTTCTTCTTGGTATCTATTGTTGTCGTTATTACCTTTGTCTGAATAGTCTTCGATAGCCATCGCATTGGAAAAAATATTCATGTTAGGAAAAGGTACTAACATTATCAATGAGCCCATCAAAAGTAGACTAAGTGTTACTGACTTGTCCATGTCAGTTTGTAAACAGGTAAAATATAATTGCAGTTCTTAGGTATATTTGCTAAGATAGTATTACTAAATTAGATTAGGGAATTGTTCTTACAATAATCATTTGCTAAATATTATTAGTAAATCAATTTCTAAAAATAGTATAATATTATATACTATGGAATTTTCTCTTGCAATGATTCTATGACTTCTATAATCAACCATCAGTTATTAATTTCTCTGTGTCCTAAACTATGGCATTTATAAAATCATTTTAAATTATCAAATTCAATATAAAAAATTAATATCTTTTATGAACTACGTAAATTTTATTAAAATATAGAAATGTATAAAAAATGAATAAAAAGACTTATCAGACACTTACATTTCTTGTTTTATTTTTAAGTATTAATTATTCATTGTTTTTATTCTTTAGTCCCTCTTCTCTAAGCTAACCAAAAAAATTTTAAAATTGATGAATATAACAGCAATAACTATTCAAATTTTACTTCCCATCAATAACCAATTTTCTAGCAAGTTGTCAATAAATAAAATGAAAAAGTTTATTTACCTTTCAGCGATGAATTATTAATGCTTTAAGAGTTAATTTCCTTTATTTCTGTTCAATTCTGGCACTACAAATATTGAAAAAATAATGTGAAACATATGGATAAAACTAAGAAATTTAAATTCAACATATTTATGTATGGATGAATGGAAATTAAGAATTTTCTATCTCTAGCAGTTCTCTCTAAAGCGAATCTTAATTTGTAATAGAAATGTTCAAAACATAAATAGTTACAAAAATTTTCTGTTTTTTAAAATAATCCATTTTAATCATTAATTCGTAGGAGTTTTTTCTATAATAACATGAAATATGGATTGTTTTGTGTCAAGAGTCCCAAGGAATTTTTTTCTGATGATTGGAATTCTTTTTATTGTTGTAGAGGGGTCAGTATATTTTTTGTATATGGCTTCGTATTGATGAATAAAATTATGAAGTGCTTGATTTTTTGGAGGTTCATCCTCATACCAATCAATATTGATAATATGTTTTTTAGAGAATGTTATTAATTTTTTTATAATAGAGTCAATGTCAGTAGGTAGAATATGCAAAAGAACTTCCGACAGGATAACTAAATCATATTCTTTATCCAATTTCAAAGACTGAATATCAGATACGCGAAAGTCTAATTTGACTTCATTAGGTAATTTACTCGATGTTATGAGGGATTTTGCATTTTCAATTTGATCTGGGGAGATATCTACAGATAAATATTCGGTAATAGTATTATAGTTGGTCAATAAAAGTTTTGTTATACGACCAAATCCACAGCCTAATTCTAGTACAGATTTAAATGATCCCGGAATACTATTTAAATGAGATATTAGAAATTCTTCTTGCAAACGCTTATTCTTATCATATCGAAAGTTTTTTTTATATATTTTTCCACGTTCATGCCAATATTCAGAAGGGTTATAAGACACTTTTAATTTTATAAATTAACTTAAATATAAATAGATTTCTCACATAAGTAGAGATTAATAATAACTCATTAACCAAATCACCTTTTACAACTTTTTTACTATTATCTTCGAAAGGGAGTTCCAAACAAGCAAGATGAATTCATGGTTATTTTTATATCATTAGTAATATCTTACCTTTGCTATATATCTAATAACAATTAAATATTCAGGATAATTACAATTTTTAATCTATAATTAGAATATTTCAAGAAGTAATAAAAAGATTTAAGGAGAAATAGAGACAAAAAAAGAAACAATAATTTAATATAAACAGATCATAGAATAGGAGTGCTATTATATCAGGGGCAATCTTGACAAATATCAATAATCAAACAAGGAGAAGATTCAGTGATATTTAGAAAAAAACCTTATTAAAAAATGTATTTAATGATACACCCTTCATTATTATATTAAGTTATATCTATCAGACACACATTACTTATCAACACTTTAGAAAAAGAAATAGTATAAGATTAGAACCAAACACACCCTTGAAAAGAAATGATTTCACAACTGATGATTTAAAAAATAATAGGTTATTAATGAATACTTTCTAAAGAATTGTAAATGATAATATTATATTTTATGTTAGTAAATCTAATTTACCTCGCATGATATTACAAACTCTGTTTGGTTAATGGTAGGGTAACAGTTAATCTATTTATTATATCGAATACTAAAATATAGTTATAAAAAAGTTTTAGTTAGGTAGTTTCATTCAATTTTTTATATGCTTTTAGATTTTATAAATAATTCAATCTTCTCTAATCCTGATAAGGTTAAAATCTTTTTTTCATCATAATCTTTATTTTCTTTTAATTCATCTTTATACAATAACATCTCTATGACTTTTCCTGTTAACAATTTATTATAAGGCCAAAAT
>DASVEV010000060.1:0-2204 GCA_036380415.1 Nitrososphaeraceae archaeon | reverse complement strand
AATTGAAGAAAAAATTTTAACTAAATATGATTATGTTTATGATATTTTTGAGGCTACAACAAAAAAAGGGAAAGATGTATTATTACAACTAGAATTAACCGAAAATGTAATTAAAATAATTGAAGATGAAAGTAAAAAAATTCCCATCCCCCATGTCGAAATAAGAGGTATATTGGAAATTTCATCGCAAAAATCCAATGGAGTTGAAATTATTAAATCTATTTTAAGTACTGCAGAAACTACAAAAGGTAATTCGAAGATTATGATTTCATATATTGCAGCACCTAAATATAGAATAGTTGTTGCTGCTGATAATTTTAAAATCGCTGAGAAATCTATTAACAATTCTATAGAAAAAATAAAATCTTCAATTGAAAAGGAGGATGGTCACTTTAATTTTATTCGTCAAGAATCTAAAAAAACACAACAACAATTAGTTCATTAAAATGAAACATATTTTGAGAAAATGTTTAATGTGTCGAATTTATACTCTTAAGAGTAGATGTTCACATTGTTCATCTCTAACTGTTGATCCAACTCCAGCTAAATTTTCTCCAGAGGATAAATATATCTTGTATAGGCTTCCTGAGTCTTATAATAAAAAAGAATCGAATTAGAATTTACACAATTACTGTTTCAATATTTATCATTTTTTATTAGGGGGTTATATATTTTTTATATATTATATTATTTTATATTTGATTTCATTATTTTATTCTATTGATATTGGAACACGTTTTCTTTTGTTATTTATAAAAACTATATGTTTGAATTTAATAATTATAATACTTAACTAGTTGTGTCTTTTTAATTATATATAAAGAAAAAAAGAGAAGGAATTTTTTTGTCTAGATTACTTACCAATACATATACCGCTTGGATTAGCAGTCATACAATTGTTTTGATCATATGTATTGCCATTGGTGTTTACTGGTAACCCATTAGCATTGTTTACATCGATTGTGTTCAAAAGAACATTGTTAAAGTTGATATTGTTTTGGTTACTTTGATTGTCTATATAAAGACCATTTCCAGATTCAGTAATAGAATTCAAAGTGATAACAGAGTTATCTGAGTTTACTAGTGTGATTCCTGCTAAATTATTTTGGAAAATAATGTTATCTTCAAAAGTGCTTTGTTGTGTAGAATGACCTGCAATACCAATTTGGTTATTCATAATTATAGATAAATGTGCATTAATTATACTGGCACCAGTACTGAATAATCCTATTTGGTTATTTTTAATAACCATTCCTTTTACCTCAACATTTTGAGATCCTGTCATTAATACACCAGCTTGAAATCCTTCAATAGTACCATCCTGAACTACAACATTGTTCACATTTGGTATCATTATTCCAACTTTACTGGAAGTCTGTGTATCGCTATCGATATCTGGACCAGATATTGTATGTCCGTTAAGGTCTATAACAATATCTCCTGCATTTACTATAAGACCATCAGTTTCTGCACAATTCAAGTTAGAAGTTAAAACAACATTTTGTGTTATAACTTGACCACATGATGGACTTATTGCTAAAGGTTGTACTTGTGCTGGGGTTTGTGGTTGTTGTTGTGCTGGTTGGGTTTGAGCGCTTACTGATATGGGTTGCATTGTTATTCCCGTGATGGCAGAGAATGAGATTATCGCTGCCAAGATATAGATCATAAATGTTCTATTCATTTAGTAGATGGTTTGATACTGACATATTTATGTTAATCCGTAAAGAACCATTATTAAAATTTAAATTATTGTATTATTTCTGTTATTTGATTTAAAATTCAATTTATATCACTATCATCAATAGAAAATTGAGTAGCTGCTTATTTTATGGTAGACTTTGGATATTTGTTAGTATTAGGTATATCAGCATTTGTCTCCACAAATATTGACGAGATATTTTTACTTATTGTATTCTTTTCTAATTCTTTAAAATTTTCAAAATACCAAGTTGTAATTGGTCAATATATTGGAATTGGATTACTAATAGCAATCAGTATAATTGCATCTTTTATCTCCCTAGTTATTCCATCATTTCTTATAGGTTTTATGGGTCTTATACCAATTACCATTGGTATAAAAAAATTAACAATGTATTATAAAAAGAAAAAAGAAACTGATCCAAATTCTACAAAATATAAATTTACAAAAAATGGATCAGCATTATCTTTCATCAATGTTGCTGCTGTAACTTTTTCAAATG